>CAYUYS010000022.1:0-15390 GCA_964449415.1 uncultured Paludibacteraceae bacterium
ATATTTATCGCGGCTTTTCCATTTTAATTTATTCCAAAACTTAATTCAACCAATAGGTTATCCGGAGGCTTTTTCAATAAAAAGAGCCGACCCAAAAAATCTTGAGTCGGCTTCTTCTTTCGCTACGGAGATGATCCGTGCGGTATTATACTTCGATGGGTTTGTATTTGGGAACCAGGGCTTTCATAATGCACCAGGCAACCAAGTAGGCAACGGCACAAACGCAGAAAACAATCATGTAGCCTGCCGGTTTGCCTTCAAACCCCATGAAACGGAAAGCAGCACCCATGTTTTCGGAATAGGTAAACAGCACGCCGGCACCTTTGTTGATGAGGAACGAACCTACGCCCCCCGCCATGCCGCCTATACCCGTGATGGTGGCAATGGCCGATTTCGGGAACATGTCACCAATGGTGGAGAACAGGTTGGCACTCCAGGCCTGGTGTCCGGCACCCGCAATGCCGATAATAATGGCCGGCCACCATACGGAAATGGCTCCTGCACTTTGTGCAAACAAGGCAGGCAAGGGCAGGAAAGCGAATATCAACATGGCCAGCATACGCCCGGCATACGGATTCATACCTTTCTTTTCCACAAAAAGACGCGGCAAGTATCCGCCAAAAATGGACAGTACCGTAACAATGGCGTAAAGTGTAATGATCAGCGCCATACCCATTCCGGAGTCGGAACGATAACCATATTGGTCGGAGAAATAGGCGGGTGCCCAGAACAGATAGAACCACCACACACCGTCGGTGAAGAACTTGCCCACGATGAATGACCATGTTTGGCGATAGGTGAAACATTTCCAGAACGGGATGGCTTTTTCCTCTTGGGCATCCGTTTTTGTTTCGGCTACAGTCGCATCATCATCCTGATGAATATAGGCCAGCTCGGCGCTGTTTACGTGCTTGGACTGTTCCGGTTTGTCGTACATGAACAACCAGAAGCCCATCCAAATAAACCCGATGGCACCGATAATGACAAATGCCATTTCCCAACCACCACCGACACCGATGGATTTAAAATACCGGGCGAGCAAGGGTATGGTTACGGGAGCGATCAGCGCACCGACGGACGCACCGGCATTGAAAATGGAGGTAGCGAACGCACGGTCTTTTTTAGGGAAATACTCGGCTGTTACCTTAATGGCTGCGGGGAAGTTGCCGGCCTCGCCCAATGCCAGTATGCAACGAGCCGCCAAAAAGAGCCACACGCTGGTAGTTGCTATGGCCATGGCCGCTGCCGTGCCGGCTTCTACGGTTGTCATTGCCTCTGCGGAGCTGAAGCCTTCGATACGTATGGTGAGCCAGCCGCAAACGGCATGCAGACACGCGCCGGCCGACCAGATGCCAATGGCCCACAGATAACCTTTGCGCGTACCCATCCAGTCGATGAACTTGCCGGCAAACAACATGCAAATGGCGTAGATAATGGAGAACACAGCCGTGATTGTACCGTAATGGCTGTCGGTCCAGTGGAATTCGGGCGCGATAAAGTCTTTCCAAGTGAGTGACAATACCTGACGGTCCAGATAGTTTACGGTGGTGGCCACAAACAGCAGCACGCACATCCACCATCGCCAGTTAGTCATCAGTTTTGTGGTTGTTGAGGTTGATTGTGTCATTTAAAAATGGTTTTATGTCTAACACCTATTAGACGGGTTATTAAAAAGAGAAATTGCAGGAACGGAAAAATGTTTCTGCAATTTCCATAATTGCTTTTATTGTCTGATTGTTTCGATAATGTCGAGGGCATCCTTGCACAAGGCTGTGATTTTGCTCCATTCTTTGGCGGCAATCACTTCTTTCGGGAACAGGTTGCTGCCCATACCGACGCACATTACGCCGGCCTTGAACCAACCTTCCAGATTTTCCCGAGTCGGTTTTACGCCTCCCGTAACCATCAGCTGGCTCCAGGGCAGGGGAGCTTTCAGACCCTTGACAAATGCCGTACCGAGCACATCGCCGGGGAAGACTTTGCAAAGGTCGCAGCCACACTCTTGTGCAAATCCGACTTCCGAAACAGAACCGCAACCGGGCGTATAAGGTATCAAACGTCGGTTGCAGACTTTTGCAATTTCAGGATTGAACAAGGGGCCCACTACGAAATTTGCGCCCAACTGTATGTAGAGTGCGGCCGTAGCCGGATCGACAACAGAACCTATTCCCAGAATCATACCGGGCAGTTCCTTGTTGGCAAATTTGACCAATTCACCGAAAACTTCCTGTGCAAAGTCGCCGCGGTTTGTAAACTCGAAAGCGCGTACACCACCTTCATAGCAGGCTTTAAGCACTTGTTTGGCTATTTCCGGATCAGCATGATAGAACACGGGAACCATTCCGGTTTTTTTCATGGTGGTCAGGACTTCTATTTTATTGTACTTTGCCATATCTTATTTGTTTTGTTTTGTTGAAAAATAGGCGATTATCTTTGTACCCGTCCGCTGGCATCGCCTCCGGCCAATGCTTCTACTTCTTCTACGGACACAAGGTTGAAGTCACCGTTAATGGTATGTTTCAGTGCGGAAGCCGCCACGGCAAATTCCAATGCTTCGCCTTGGGTTGGTTTGGTGAGCAGGCCGTGTATGATACCGCCCGAGAAGGAGTCTCCGCCGCCCACACGGTCGATAATCGGGTTGATGTCATAACGTTTGCTGGTATAGAATTCTTTGCCGTTGTAAATCATGGCTTTCCAGCCGTTGTGTGTAGCCGAGAACGATTCACGCAAGGTGGAAATGACATATTTGAATCCAAATGTTTCGCTCATTTGTTTGAATATGCCTTTGTAGCCTTCTGCGTCGGTTTGTCCGGCTTCCACATCGGCATCCGGTTTGAAGCCGAGGCAAAGTTCGGCATCTTCCTCATTGCCTATGCAGACATCGACGTATTGCATCAAGGGGCGCATAATGCTTTGTGCTTTTTCCTTGGTCCACAGTTTTTTGCGGAAGTTCAGGTCTACCGAAACGGTAACGCCGTGGCGTTTGGCGGCTTCGCAGGCCAGTTTGGTCAGTTCTGCTGCCTTGTCGGAAATGGCGGGTGTAATGCCGGACCAGTGGAACCAGTTTGCGCCTTCCATAATGGCGTCGAAATCAAAATCTTCCGGGTTGGCTTCGGCTATGGCAGAATGGGCACGGTCGTAGATAACCTTGCTTGGGCGCATGGAAGCACCTGTTTCCAGATAATAAATGCCTACACGGTCTCCGCCGCGGGCGATAAAATCAGTTTTGACACCGTATCGGCGCAAGGCATTTACGGCCGACTGGCCGATTTCATGCTTGGGCAGTTTGGTTACAAAATAGGCCTCGTGACCGTAGTTGGCACAACTTACGGCAACATTTGCCTCTCCGCCACCATATACCACATCGAATACATCCGATTGAACGAAACGTGTGTTGCCCGGCGTTGAAAGCCGCAACATGATTTCGCCTAATGTTACAATTTTACTCATGTTCTTTTTTATTTTACAATTAAGTTATTGATTCGCAACTAAAAACTTGGGGACAAAGGTATGCAAAATAAACAGTCTGAAAGTTTACTTTTGTCCCAAAAATGTGGACTTTTTGTCCCTGTTTTCAAAATTGGAAGAATTTTTTTGCATTGTTGTAACTGATGTCTTCCACCATCTGTCCGAGAAAGTCCATTTCCGATGCCGGGAGCAATCCGTTATCGACATCATTTCCGATCAGGTTGCACAGCGTGCGGCGGAAGTATTCGTGCCGTGGGTAAGAAAGGAACGAGCGTGAGTCGGTGAGCATTCCTACGAAGCGGCTCAGCAATCCCAATACGGAAAGGGCGTTCATTTGCTTTTCCATGCCGTCTTTCTGGTCGAGGAACCACCAGCCGGATCCGAACTGGATTTTGCCGGGCACCGAACCGTCCTGGAAGTTTCCGAGCATGGTTGCAATCACTTCGTTGGCGCAAGGAT
Source organism: uncultured Paludibacteraceae bacterium (assembly GCA_964449415.1). Taxonomy (GTDB): domain Bacteria; phylum Bacteroidota; class Bacteroidia; order Bacteroidales; family Paludibacteraceae; genus CALUNA01. Next base: position 3,928 of record CAYUYS010000022.1, read on the forward strand.
TCAGGTTGTACAAGATTGTTTTGGCCAGTTTGCCTTCGGCATTGAGCTTGTCTAGGAATTTGGCCATGGCTTTGGCGGTGTTGAATTCGCCTATGGAATCGAATCCGGTGTCCGGGCCTAATTGCTTGAACATTTTGCTGTTGTTGTTGCGGATGGCTCCGTAGTGGAATTGTTGTGTCCAACCTTTTTCGGCATCCATTTCGGCAAAGATGATCAACATGGCCGATTTGAACTTCAGGATTTCGGCTTGTGTCAGCGTCTGCCCGCCGTACACTTTGTTGAATATGGTTTCAATCTCGGTGGCGGTGTAATCTTCTGCATAAAATTCTTCGATGCCGTGGTCGGACAATTTGCAACCCATGGAGGCGAAGAAATCCTGGCGTTTGCGCAAAGCCGCAATCATATCGTCAAAACGGCTGATGGTTACGCCGGAAACCTCGGACAGCTTTTCGACGTATGCGCGGAAATCGGCCGGCACTTCCACGGCCATGGCTTTGTCCGGACGCCACGTGGGCAACACTTTTATTTCAAAACCATCGTCTTTGCATTTTTTGTGGTATTCCAGGCTGTCAACCGGGTCATCTGTCGTGCAGACAACTTCCACACGATAGCGACGCATGAGGTTACGTGCAGAATATTCCGGTGTCTGCAGTTTGGCCGTGCATTCGTCGTAAATCGCACGTGCAGTTTTGGGTGACAGGAGTTTGTCTATTCCGAATGCCGTTTTTAGCTCCAGATGTGTCCAATGATACAGCGGATTGCGCATGGTGTAGGGCACGGTTTCCGCCCATTTTTCAAACTTCTCCCAGTCGGTCGTGTCTGTGCCGGTGCAATAGCGCTCATCCACGCCGTTTGTGCGCATGGCGCGCCATTTGTAATGATCGCCGCCGAGCCATATCTCTGTCAGCGATTTAAACTGATAGTCGTTTGCGACCATGGCCGGAATCAAATGGCAATGATAATCTATGATCGGCATTTTGGCCGCATGTTCATGATAAAGGACTTTTGCTGATTCACTTTGCAGCAGGAAGTCTTTGTCCAAAAAAGTTTTCATAGGTGCATTAATATATAAATTGTTAGAGATGATTCAAAAATAAACAGGCTCGTTATCAACGAATTATATGCTATTTACGATGGAAGCGCATTCGTTCCCTGACCGATTTCCGTGTGCGCCCACGAAGGTACGAACATTTTTTGATGTTTCAAAACGGTAAATTGTCGCGGCGTGTTTTTGTGGCCACAAAAGTATTTAAAACAAGCCTACAGCCATTTTTACGGACAACGGCCATTATTCAAAAAAATGCAAATGCAAGGAAAAACCCGGTGCTGTCCGTTTCCATTTTTAATTATATCTTTGCTGCCACTTTCGAACTAAAGATTGCACGATATGAAAATAGCATTGATTGGTTATGGAAAAATGGGCAAAATCATAGAACGGATTGCCTTGGAGCGCGGACATGAAATTGTTTGCAAAATAGATGTCGATAATCAGGATGACTTTGCGTCGGAGGCATTCCGCAGCGCGGATGTGGCCATTGAATTCACGGCTCCTCCGGTGGCCGTGGCCAATTACCGACGTGCATGGGAGGCCGGCGTTCCCGTTGTGTCCGGAACGACCGGCTGGACAGCGCATATAAACGAACTTCGTCAGGAAATCGCGGAAAAAGGGTATACATTGTTTTGGGCTTCCAATTTCAGTCTGGGCGTGAACATCTTTTTTGCACTGAACCGGCATTTGGCAAGCATCATGAACCGGATGCCTGATTACGAGGTGGACATGACAGAAATACACCATACCCAGAAACTGGATGCTCCCAGCGGAACGGCGATAACCCTGGCCGAAGACATTCTTTCGAATATCGACCGAAAAGACAAATGGGTCTTGAACGCATCTGCAGCCGCCAACGAGGTATCTGTAAAGGCCGTTCGCGAAGGGCAAGTGCCCGGCACGCATATTGTGCGCTACGACAGCGCTGTAGATACACTCACCATTAGCCACGAAGCAAAAAGCCGTGAAGGATTTGCGCTGGGGGCGGTTCTGGCAGCAGAATTTACACGTGGCAAAAAAGGCTTCTTCGGTATGGCAGACTTGCTGAAAATCTGACAATGTAGGAAATCATCGCACATGTTTTGTCCCGTTTGGTAAATTTTGCATATATTTGCCAACGTGTTTTTCTTGTTCACGCCGGACAAATCATGGATTTTTTGCACAGAAACCCCTTTGTACGCCTGTTGTTGTCGCTTGTGGTAGGCATTCTGGTGGGGAACTACCTTGTGGTTCCCGGGTGGTTTTTGTGTGTTGTTGCGTGCGCGGCGGTTTTTCTTTTGCTGGTTCATGGTGTTGTCATTGCCCGTAAGCGTCCTTTTTATCAGCGGTTTCGTTGGTTGTTTGGTTGTGCCGTATTCCTGCTTTTTGTTCTTTTGGGAATTGTGCTTACAGAGGAGGCAAAACGGCGGACGCAAGTTGATTTTCTGGATGTTAGCCGGGTTTTTTATGTAGAGATTGCCGACAGGCCGGAAGAAAAGCCGCGTTCTGTCTTGTGCCGTGTTAATGTCATTTATATGGCCGACAGTTCCGGCGTTCGTGCAACCAAGGGACAGGCCGTTGTTTATTTGCAGAAAGACAGTGCGAGCCTTGTGCTGCGTCGGGGCGACTGTCTGTTTGTCTCCGCTGTTTTCGGGGTTCCCGTGTTCAGCCATAATCCGGAAAGCTTCAATTATGCGCAGTATTTGCAGCGTCAGGGAATTGCTGCTACTGCGTATGTGCCGCAAGGGAAATGGAAACTGGCCGGCCACAACGACCGTTTCTCTGTCATGGATTTGGCAGAACGCTGCCAGCAATACCTGTTGTCTATCTACCGAAAATATGACATTCGCGGTGATAATTTCGGCGTGTTGGCAGCATTGACCTTGGGCTACAAGGAGTCTTTAAGCCCGGATATTCGTCAGAGTTTTTCTGCTACGGGTGCCATGCACATTCTGGCCGTAAGCGGTCTGCATACGGGGGTGGTCTTTGTGGTGCTGAATTGGATCTTTTCTTTGTTTCTGGGACGTTCCAAACGCTTTCTAGTTGTCCGTACGATATTGATAATCACTCTCCTATGGATGTATGCGTTTATTACGGGTTTGTCTCCATCCGTATTGCGTGCAACCATTATGTTCAGTTTTGTACGTGTGGGAATGAGCCTGGAGCGAAGTTCGCAAACTTATAACACCATAGCCGTATCGGCATTCCTGCTGTTGTTGCACAATCCTTTTTTGCTTTTCAATGTCGGCTTTCAACTCAGCTACAGTGCCGTGGTGGCCATTATTTTGTTTCAGCCTTCGTTGTCACGCTTGTGTTATGTTAAAAGCAAGCCCTTGCGTTGGCTGTGGGATTTGCTTTGTGTTTCCTTTGCCGCGCAGTTGGGTACGGCACCGTGGACATTATACTATTTTAACCAATTCTCCAATTATTTTCTGCTGACAAACATTCTGGCTATTCCCATGGCAAGTATCATTATCTATACGGCAGTGGGATTGTTGGTTTTGTCTCCGATAGGAGTTCTTGGAAAAAAAGTGGCCGGTTTGCTGAATGCAGAATTGTCATTCTTGAACACAGGCATCCGAGCCATAGAAAAATTGCCGCATGCCACCGGCGAGGTTTGGATCAGTGTGTTTCAGGTGGTGCTGCTTTTTGGCTGTATTGCTTTGGCAACGGTGTTTTTGCATCGCAGGAGGGCCGTTGTGCTCATGGCATCCTTGGGTTGCCTGCTGTTGTTTTTCATGTCCGGCCTGTATCGTCAGGGCCAAAATTTGATGATTGGGAGGTTGGTTGTCTATGCCGATAACAGGAACGATATTGTACAGTTGACACACAACCGGAAAACGTATATTTATACAGACAGTGTTGAGCACGCGTTGTATCAAAGCAAAGGTTTCCGGTTGAAATACAAATTGGAGAACCCGCAGGTATTTTCGTTGAACGGAGGGCCGGATGCTGCCGGTGTCAGCGGGTTTGTTTTCAATAACCAGCGATTCTTATTGCTTCGCGGCACGCTGTTGCATCGCAAAACAAACGCCCGCCCGTTGCAAGTGGATTATGCTTTGGTTGGAAATATCGGAAGCACCTATCCGGAGGAGATTTTCCGGCACATCGAGCCCAAACATCTTATCGTGCTGAGTACATGTCCCCACTGGAAAGTCGATCAGTTGGAACGTCTTTGTCAGGAACGTGAAATCGGCTTTTATGACGTTCGCACGCAAGGCGCGTGGTCCATGACACGCACTTCCGGTTTATCTGGCTCCGACAACAACCGGTAGCTTTTCCCGGATTATTTCGCCGGTTTCGGCGTTCACTGCATCGAAAATGAGTACATAAACCCCTACATTTGCATTGGTCCCGTTTTTTGTCAGTCCGTCCCAAATGAAGAAACCTTCTGCCGAAAGGAGCTGATTGCTTTCTATTTGCTTAACCAGCAACCCCGTTGGAGTATAGACGCTTACACTGGCCGTAAAGCCGTTGTTGGGCATGGCATAGCGAATGAAGCACACGTCCTGAAAACCGTCGCCATCGGGCGTGAATGCTTCCGGGTCTGCCCATATCCGTTTGGTTTTTTCTTCTTGCACAATATCCCGGTATTGTGAGTTGCGGTAGCCCGGCGTTCCGAAATTGGTTTCGGAACCGGCAGAATGCCAGGAGGAGGCGGATTCGGCCGGTAAATCGGGATTTATTTTCTCCAACGCCACACCTTTTTCGTTTTTAATCAGGACGTGATGCCAGTCGGGAGTATAGGTGACGGAATCCAACACAACCGTATCTGCGAGCAAATAGAGTGTTGTCCCGTCGTTGTTCAGGGCTTGTCGCCACGTTGTGCCCAGGATATTGGCATCGGTCGGGCAAGCATGGCAGTTGGCGATGGTAATGGGCTCGCCACACAAGGCTATCTCGGACTGAGGCAATACGAAGCTGTTTTCGGGGAAAATATTGCCGGTGTTAAAACTGCCATCGCTTCTTCTGGTAGTTATGGTCAGTCCTTGCAGGTCAAGCAACTTGTCGCTTCGGTTGAATAGTTCGACATATTCTCCGCCATCGTCGGATGGATTAAACATGATTTCGTTGAACACAAGGTCATCGGTGTTTATCTCGCCGGCCTGCCCGATGCGTTTTGTACTTTCGCCCTCCAACGGATTGCCGGCAATGTCGGTTATGTTGTGCACCGTCAGTTCGTACAAGCCGGAAGACGCTATTTCTTCTGCCGTATAGAGCCGGACTGTTTCGCCACTTTCCGATTGTGAAAAATTGACAATCTCTACAGCGCGGTTCTCGTTCAGATAAATCAGCGAGAAGAACGCGTTGTCCAAAACCACCGGCTCTGTAAATTCAAGCTGCAAGCTATAGTTGTCGTAAACGGAGACGGCTGACCATTGAGGGCCTTCCGTGTCTTTGGCCGGTTCGCCCGTCACACGAATATCGTCAAAATAGTAGTTTTTGCCGGTTGTTTTTGTACAGCTTACCAAAATGCCGGTATGTTCGGCCGACCGAACCTGATTGTCATTGGTCGTCCCTTCCAATACGTATTCCGATTCTGCTTCCAGCCGGGAGTAAAGCGTCCAGTCGCCGGCGCTGCTACGGCTTACTTTGACATACAGGCGGTTGTCGGATGTGTCTAAAATCTTGTCGCGCCCGTCGATGATTTTTGTTTTTGTTCCATCCTTTTGTACGTAGAGCGATACTTCGTCGTTGGTGTTTCCTATTTGCACGTAATAGCCGTTGGGCAGCAGACTCAGATCGGACTGGGTGGCAGTCAGATAAAAGAGCGCATAATTGCTGGACGAAGTGTTGTAGGCAATACGGACGTAGATTTCCCACTCGGCATCTTCAAATGCCTGCGACGGAGTGCTTAAGTAATACGTGCCGGCATCGTCTGCGTTGCTTTGGAGCTGCCCTTCGGCAGTGACAACAAAATTGTCTGTAGTGCCTACCCAGGTGGGGTTGGTCAGAAAGTCACCGTCAGCAAAATCTTCCTGTATTTGGGCGGGTGTTTGGGAAACGACCAAAAGAAGCAAAAATAGGAGCTTTTTCCTCATTGTATTGGTATTTAGATTAAAATGGATTACTTTTGCAGTCGCAAAGATAAGAAAAAAACATTACAAGGTCGGCTGAACATCAGAGCAGTTGGGCCGGCAATCCTCCAAAATTAGTTTGATGTATGAAAGTAGCTATTGTAGGTGCGAGTGGTGCCGTGGGTCAAGAGTTTTTACGCGTGTTGGCTGAGCGCAATTTTCCTGTTTCGGAGTTGTATTTGTTCGGCTCTTCGCGCAGTGCGGGAACAGCATACAAATTTAAAGGCAAACCATACACCGTCAAGGAATTGAAACACGGTGATGATTTCAAGGGAATAGACATTGTCTTTACTTCCGCCGGAGCCGGCACATCCAAAGAATTTGCGGCCGACATTACCCAGTTCGGTGCCGTCATGATAGACAACTCGAGTGCTTTCCGCATGGATGAAGATGTACCCTTGGTTGTTCCGGAAGTGAATGCAGCCGATGCCTTGAATCGTCCGCGCGGGATTATTGCCAATCCGAATTGCACCACCATTCAGATGGTGGTTGCCCTGCAGGCTTTGGAAAACTTGTCGCACATCAAGCGTGTGCACGTGGCCACCTACCAGGCGGCAAGCGGTGCAGGAGCGGCTGCCATGGCGGAATTGGAGCAGCAATACCGCGAAGTGTTGGCCGGCGAACCGGCCACGGTGAACAAATTTGCCTACCAGCTTGCCTATAATCTGATACCGCAAGTGGACGTGTTCACCGACAATGGCTACACGAAGGAAGAAATGAAAATGTACAACGAAACACGCAAAATCATGCATTCCGACATAGAAGTGAGTGCCATGTGTGTGCGCGTGCCTTCGCTGCGGGCCCATTCGGAGAGCGTATGGGTGGAACAGGAAAAACCGATCACGGTAGAAGAGGCTAGGGCAGCCTTTGAGCGCGCTCCCGGTTGCGTGGTCATGGACAATCCGGCCGAGAAGCTGTATCCGATGCCTTTGTTCCTGGCGGGAAAAGACCCGGTGCATATCGGGCGCATCCGGAAAGACCTGTCGAACCCGAACGGACTGACGTTCTGGTGCGTGAGCGACCAAATAAAGAAGGGCGCGGCGCTGAATGCCGTACAGATAGCCGAATACCTCATCGAAGTCAACAACATTTAGGCAAAACCGATAAAATAAAATTTACCAAAAGACCATGAGAAGATTTATTGCAGCTGTTCTATGCGTAACCGGCTGTTGGGGATTGTACGCCAAACCCCGCACCTTCCAAGACGCACAACAGATAGCCACCGAATTTACCGGCAACACAGGCATAACTCGGAAAAGCACCACCACATCGGTGGAGTTGGCGTATACCAAAAACGGTTCTTCACAACCGCTGTACTATGTATTCAACAGAGGAACCGGCTTTGTGATTGTATCGGCGGACGACCGCGCAACGGAGATTCTGGGATACTCGGATGCCGGGGCGTTTTGCATGGACAGTTTGCCGGACAACTTCCGCTCTTGGTTGGGTGTGTACGACACGGAACTGGAAGCCCTGTCGGTTGCGCCGGAAGTATCCGTGTCATCAACCAAATCCACTACCCAAACGCGTTCGACTGGCAGTTCGTTGTCACCGCTGCTGGGCAGCATACTGTGGGATCAGGGAGATCCGTACAATGCTTTGTGTCCGACTTACGGAAACAACCAGCAGTCGGCGGTGGGATGCGTGGCTACGGCCATGGCACAAATCATGCGCTATCACCGCTGGCCGGAAAAAGGCACGGGCACGACAGAGTCCTATACCACAGGAACCCACAACATAAACATACGCAGCGTGAATCTGGCCAATACCACCTACGATTGGAGCAACATGACGCCGGTCTACACCTCTTCGAGCACCCGAACCGAAAAGAATGCGGTTGCCACCCTGATGTATCATTGCGGGATAACGGTGGAAATGGATTACAGCGAATCGAGCGGGGCGTATACCTACAAAGTACCCAATGCGTTGACCACCTATTTCAGCTACAACCGGAATATGGACATGCTCAGCCGGGATTATTACACGAAAGCGGAATGGGATTCCATTATCCGAAACGAGTTGGATAACGGCCGCCCGGTGTATTACAGCGGTTACAGCACTACCGGCGGCCACGCCTTTGTGTGCGACGGCTATGATGCCGACGGCTTGTTTCACTTCAACTGGGGATGGAGCGGCTTGTCGAACGGCTACTTTGCCCTGTCCGGGTTGACGCCCGCTTCGCAGGGCATAGGCGGCAGCAGCGGCGGTTACAATTTTGGGCAAGATATTATCATCGGGATACAGGCGGAAACGATGGCCGACAGCGAGATCTACCAACTCTACATGGACACGACCATGATTGTTTCCGAAAACCAAATATCCCGAAACGATACGGTCGCCGTTACTGTCTATGGCTTCTGGAACATGGGCGCCCGAACATTCACAGGGAGAATAGGAACGGCCTTGTTCGACACCTCCGGCAATATCGTATGTACGCTGGAAACGATGAATACCAGCTTGGAAACCTATTATGGGTATTTGGAGCTCACGCTGGACGAAAACACGGTACCCAGCTCCGTTCCCGAAGGGGACTATCGCCTGTACTTAGTGTACCAGGCCTTCGGCGCAACCGACTACCAGATTGTGCGTGCACCGGTCGGTACGCCCAATTACTTAGACGTGAACGTCAGCAGCAGTCGGATAACCTTCTCAAGTGCCGGCGGATTTGATGTGGACTTGCAGTTGGACACGTTGGAGACCATCGGCAACCTGTATCAGGACAAAGTCGGGCGCTTCCGGTATACCATCACCAACAACGGAATGGAATATGTCTCCGTGTTGGCCGTGCGCTTGGAGTCGATAACGGAAAGTGACATCGCGCTGTGGGGAAATCTGAATCCGGTATCCATAGCCAAGGGCGATACGCTGACGTTCGAGATAGAGGAGGACATTGATCTGGCGCCGGGCGAGTATTACCTTTCCCTGTTCTACGATGCGGGAAATTCGTACGCCAACCTTGACGATTACAATGCACTATCTCAGCTGGGCGACACGCTGACGGTAACTGTGCTGGAGACTCCCACCGGCGAGCCCGACCTGCAACTGCTCGCGCCCATCGCGCTTGACGGCAACGTGGACAGGAACGACCTGAGCCTGACCGCAAGCATAGTCAACAGGGGCGATTATTTCTCGGGGAATGTGACAGCATTTATTTTTAACGAGTCCGGCCAAGGCAATTCGTTGGATTATGTCGGCTATCAGACCATCAGCATGGATGCGGAGGAGACGCGCGACGTCACCTTCAGCGGTGCGGTCAGTCTGGATGCGGGAACTTACTTCCTGGCCCTGTATTATTACGATGGCGGTTGGCAAGAATTTACGCCGGAGGAATACAATGGGCTGACGTTTACCCTAATTGACCCGACCACCGCCCTGCAGCAGACCCAAGCGGGCAGCGCGGCTGTCTATCCGAATCCGGCCAAGGATGTTGTGAACGTGCGTTCGGCCGAGAAGGTGCTCAACATGTGCGTGTACGACCTGTCGGGACGGCTGCTGCTGCAACAACAACCCGGCGTGGCCGGCGAAATACAGCTGCCGGTAAGCGGCTTGCAAGCGGGCACCTACACCTTGGTGCTGCGCACGGAAAACGCGACGACAACCACCAAAATCATCAAACATTAAGCTATGAAAACGGCCGTTCTTCTCTCCGGCATCCTCCTGCTTGCCTGCACGGGCAGCCGGAATGCGCCCTCGGCGGCAGAACCCGTGCGGGCGCAGGCAACCGAGCTGCGGACATCGGCTGCCGAACAGCCCGATGCCGTTGTGTACAAGACCAAAGCGGATTTTAGCAACCGCGTGCCGGTCATAATGGATGCCAAACACGAGCATATTGTGTCCTACCCGGCTCCGGGCGATGTGTATTACCGGGGCGAACTGGCCAAACCGACCGCGCTGAACGATGGATTTTGGTTAGACAACCGCGGCATTAACGAACACGTGGCCTTTCTGGATTATACATACGAGGAATACAGCCGCCTGGAGCAAACACCGGACGTTCAGGTGCTGGAAAGCAGGATTGTGGAGCGTTATCCGCTCAAGGAGATGTACGTGTGCGGCCGGCGCAGCCGTTTTGCGGACGAGGTGGCCGAACTGAACAGCCTGATTGAACAAGGTTTTCCCGGATGCCGCAAGCTGAGCCTGCCGGTGTCCATGACGGTGACGCGCGCCCGGGAATAACGGGGCATACATATAATATTATATAAAGGAAAATGCGGAATCCGGCTTGGAGTTCCGTGTTTTTTGTTTTAAGACCTGCGGAAGTGCACCGGTTACTTGCGCTGCGCGGGTTTTTTCGCTGTGTTTTGGAAGATAGAACAAGCCCCCGCAAATTTATTACAACTTACAGGGGCTCGTCTTCACAGTTATTCTATGTTTCATGCTTCGTTCGGTGTCTCGTCTTCTTTCTTGGATCGTGTGGAACGTGACTTCAGGACGGTTTTTTGCCGGTCAATCAGCGCATTCACGTGGTCGATAAAGGTGGCATAGTCCGCTTCGCCGTTTACCACGACGAGTGCATTCACTGCTTCCACTAACGAGCGGTAAGCATCTTCGGCGGCGGTGCGGGTTTCCTTTACTATGCCTGTTTGGCGGGCGGCTTCGGCCTCCGTGCGCTCGGCCACGGCGGCGAGGAAGGCTTCTTCTTTCGCTTTTACGTCAGCAATCCACACATCTAAGGCCAGAGCGGTGCGTTTGCTGGCATCCAAGGCTTCGAGGTCTTGCACTAAGTTGTGCAGCAAGCCGCTTTCCTCCGTTTGCGCCAGGTTCGTGGGGTCGCCATACTTGTCGAAGATCGATTCTGCCTCAACAGCGTAGGCGGCGACCGTCTCGTCCGGGTAGACGCACATGGCCTTGGTGTAATTACGCGCTCCGCGCCAAGCAGCGTCGCGTGCATGGTCGGTGTCGGTGGTTGTGGCGGCCGTGGGATCGAGGGCGGTGGCTTTGAGTGCGTCGTCGAAAGCCTTGAGCGCGGTTGTAAAGTTGGTTACTGCTTCTGTCTGTGCAGCGGGCGGGTTCTCACTGGGGAGGTTGGCCGTTTCTGTCTCGATTTGCTGCAAAAAACCGAAACTTTCTTCTACACGGAGGGAGTAGATTCTAAAGTTTTGAATGTTCTTCATAATATTGCGATTTTTGATTTGCGGCAAATATAGACTTTTTTTTATAATCCGGCAAGATTTTCCCTAAAAATATTTTTAAAAGGTGCTTTTTTTGTAGAATTAGCCAAAAAAACATTTGTTGACAGCATTAGTTCTGCAGAATTTGCCAAAAAAACATTTGTCGACAGCATTAGTTCTGCAGAAGAAGTGAAAAAAACACTTGTTGACAGCATTAATTCTGCAGAATTAGCTAAAAAAACACTTG
>CAYUYS010000023.1:0-11692 GCA_964449415.1 uncultured Paludibacteraceae bacterium
GCCTTGCCTGCGCGGGCGGGAGAAATAAATTTGGATGCCGGGCGTGTTTGCATTACCTTTGCGCGACCGATTAAATACATGCATTATGAAACGTCCGATTCTTTCTTTGCTTATGTGCGTATGCTCGTTGGCGGCATTCGGCCAGCGGGACATCCAAAAGGATTATGTAACGATTGCCTTCGAACCCGACCGCGCCGACTGGGTGTATGCGGTGGGCGACACGGTGCGCCTCGCGGTGTCGGTAAGGAAGCACTACCTACCGATACCCGATGTGGAGATAAGCTATGCCTTTGGCATGGAGCTGCGCGAGCCGCAGTGTATGGGCACGCTGCGCACGGGTGGGGGCACGGCCGTGCTGGTGCTGCCGGGGGCGGAGGAGCCGGGCTTTATGACCTGCCGGGTGACGGCCCAAGTGGAGGGGGTGACGTATGCCAACTACATTACCTTGGGCTTTGAGCCATTGGCCATACGGCCTACCACGCAGCTGCCGGCGGATTTTATGACCTTTTGGGAAAAAGCCATAGCCGACGCCCGCAACACCCCGCTTGAACCGCTGCTGACGCTGCAGCCCGATTTGTGCACGCCGCAGGCCGACGTGTATCACGTACGTTTCCAAAACACAAAGCCGGGTACCTACCTGTACGGCATGCTGTCCGTGCCCAAAAAGGAAGGGGTCTTTCCGGCGGTGTTGCGCGTGCCGGGGGCGGGTGTGCGGCCCTATACGGGCGACAAGGCCTTCTTCCCGGAGCATGATGTGATAACCTTGGAGATCGGCATCCACGGCATACCCGTCAACCTGCCTGCGCAGGTGTATGCCGACTTGCGCGCGAACGCCCTGGCGCGCTACCATACCTACAACAACGACGACCGCGACGCCTATTACTACAAGAAGGTGTACGTGGGCTGTGTGCGGGCGGTAGACTTTCTGTGTTCGTTGCCCCAAGTGGATACGACGCGCTTAGCGGTGTACGGCGGCAGTCAGGGCGGTGCCCTGTCGGTGGTGACGGCTGCGCTCGACAAACGCATCAAGTGCCTGTCGGCTGCTTATCCGGCCCTTGCCGAGATAGCGGGCTACTATCACGGGCGCGTGGGTGGCTGGCCCAAGCTGTTCAGGGAGGCGGACAAGGAGGCGGCCCTGCAGCAGAAGGTGGCCGTGTCGGAATATTACGACGTGGTGAACTTTGCGCGTTTCCTCACCGTGCCGGGGCTGTACATCTGGGGCTATAACGATCAGGTGTGCTGCCCTACGTCCATGTATGCGGCGTACAACGTCATCACCGCCCCCAAAGCGTTGTTGCCCGTATTGGACTGTGCGCATTGGCTCTATCCCGAGCACGCGGCCCTGCAACGCCGGTGGTTGCTTGAACAGTTGGAGAAATGATTTACCCGGACAATTTCGAAGAGAAGACAGGCTTCACGGCCGTGCGCGGCATGCTGTCCGCTTTGTGCACCTTTGCGCCCGGCGCGGAGGAGGTGGAGCGGATGGCCTTTTCCGACAGGCCGGAGTGGATAGAGGCCCGCTTGGACGAGACGCACGAGATGTACCGTATCTTGTCCGATCCGGCGGCGGCCTTTCCCGCCTGCGCGTTTTACGACGTGCGCGACAGTGTGCGGCGCATACGCGTGGAAGGCCTCTTTCTGGACGAGGCCGAGCTCTTCGACCTGCGGCGCAGCTTGGAAGCCGTAAGCCGGTTGTGCGCGTTTATCCTCGCCTTGGATGCCCACCTGTACCCCTCCCTGAAGCGGTTAGCCGGCGGGGTGGCCCCCATGCAGGAGCTTACCCGGCGCTTGGACACTATCTTAGACAAGTACGGACGCATAAAGGATCAGGCATCGCCGGCGCTGGCGGGCATCCGCCGTGACCTGCGGGCGGCGCAGGGCAGCGTGTCGCGCACCCTGCATGCCATACTGCGTCAGGCACAGGCCGATGGCTTTGTCGACAAGGACGTAACGCCCACCGTGCGCGAAGGGCGCTTGGTTATCCCCGTCTCGCCCACCTACAAGCGGAAGATAGGCGGCATTGTACACGACGAATCCGCCACCGGCAAGACCGTGTTCGTAGAGCCGCAGCAGGTAGTGGAAGCCAACAACCGCATCCGCGAGTTGGAGGGCGAGGAGCGGCGCGAGGTGGTGCGCATCCTGCGCGACTTTACCGACTGCCTGCGGCCGGTGGTGCCGGATGTGTTGGAGACGCAAGTGTTCTTGGGGCGGATAGACTTCTTGCGCGCGAAGGCCCTGCTGGCCAAGCAGCTCGGCTCCATACGGCCCGTGCTGTTGCCCGAGCCTTTGGTGGAATGGGATGGGGCGGTGCATCCCCTGTTGTTCCTCTCCTTGGGCAAGCAAGGCAAGCAAGTCGTGCCCTTGGACATCCGCCTGCACGCCGGGCAGCGCATACTGCTCATCTCCGGCCCGAATGCCGGCGGCAAGTCGGTCTGCCTCAAGACGGTGGCCCTCCTGCAATACATGCTGCAATGCGGGCTGCCGGTGCCGGTGCACGAGACCTCGCGTATGGGTGTGTTTGAGCGCATCTTTATCGACATAGGCGACGAGCAAAGCATAGAGAACGACCTGTCGACTTACAGTTCCCACCTGCTGAACATGAAGTACTTTGTGCGTCACGCCAATGCCCGCACCCTGCTGTTGATCGATGAGTTTGGCGGAGGCACGGAGCCGCAGATGGGCGGTGCCATAGCCGAAGCCACCCTGAACCGGCTGAACCGGAAGCAGGCCTTTGGGGTGATTACCACGCACTACACCAACCTGAAGCACTTTGCCGAAGATGCCGAGGGCATCGTGAACGGTGCCATGCTGTACGATCGCCGGCTGATGCGCCCCGTGTTCCGCTTGGAGACAGGCCATCCCGGCAGTTCCTTTGCCGTGGAGATCGCCCGCAAGATCGGCTTGCCGGAAGACATCATAGCCGATGCCATCGAGAAGGTAGGGGCAGCGCATGTGGATTACGACAAACACCTGCAGGACATTGTCCGCGACAAGCGCTATTGGGAACGCAAACGCCAACAGATACGCCTCAAGGAAAAGCAGCTGGAAGAGAAAATGGCGCGCTACGATGAGGAGATGCAGCATATCAAGGCCAAAAGCCGGGAGATAACCGAGCAGGCCAAAGAGGAAGCGCGCGAGTTGCTGCAACAGGCCAATGCCCGCATAGAGAACACCATCCGCCTCATCAAGGAAGCGCAGGCCGAGAAGGAACGCACGCGGGCCGCCCGGGAGCAGCTCAGGCACTTTGGCGAGAAACTGTCCGACGCAGGCAGCAGACCCGAACCCAAGCAGCGGGCCGCGCGCAAGCCCGACAGCAGGGAGGAGCAAGGGGCGGAGCAAGCCTTCGTGCCCGGCGCGACGGTTCGCGTCAAGGGGCAGACGGTGGTAGGGCGCGTGTTGGAGGTGCAGGGCAAGCATGCGGTCATTGCCATCGGCGACTTGAAGTCTACCCTGCCGCTCTCCAAGTTGGAAACAGTCAGCCGCAACCGGCTGCGTTCGGCGGAACGCGCTTCATCGCGCCTTGCGCAGCACGCGTTGCAAAACGCCGGAGCGTCCCCTTCGCAAGATGCCGTGCGTCAGCGCAAACTTCACTTCAAGCACGACATTGACGTGCGCGGCATGCGCGGCGATGAAGCCCTGCAGGCCGTCACGTATTTCATTGACGATGCGATTATGGTCAGTGCCGGCACGGTGCGCATCCTGCACGGCACGGGCACGGGCGTGTTGCGGCAACTGATTCGGCAATACCTCTCCACCGTGTCCGGCATCCGCTCGTTCCGCGACGAGCATGTCCAGCTTGGCGGCGCGGGCATCACCGTCGTCGAGCTGGAATAAGTCGGGAGAGCTATTGGTCTGCGGCACCGATGTATTGCTTGTATCGGCTCAGTTTGATGCAGTAGGTTATGCGCGCATCGCATTGTTGGTCGATGGCCTGCCGGTAAAGTGCTTCCGCTTCGAGCAGTTCCGACAAGCTGACGAGCCCCGCGTGGAAGTTCTGTTGTGCAACGGTCATGTTTTGCCGCGCATCCTCGAGGGTTGTATTGGCTAAAGCCACTTGGCTGTAAGCCTCTTCCAGTTCGTTCCAGGCCTGTTGTGTTTGCAGGCCGAGCATTTGGGTGAGGTCGTCGCGGTTGTTCTCTGCTATTTGCTGTTTGATTCTCTGTTGCCTGAGTTTGTGTCCGGTTTCCCACCAATCTGTAATGGGGATTTGCACGGTCGCGAACACCATCCCGTTGAAGTCGTGCCGTTCGAACAGGTTGGAGTAGGCATATCCGGCCCCGACGGCCACGGTGGGCAGTGTGCTTCCCACCGTCAGCTTTCGCTGCAGGGTTTCGGCCTGTACGCTCAAGTCGAGCAATTTCTTCTCCGTGCGTTCGGACACCGTTTCGTACGCGTCTTTGTAGTATTGAAAAGGTTCGTCCACGCCGGCAGGAAGCGAGTCGGTCAGCAGCAGTGTGTCCGTGTACGCGATGCCGATGGCCTGGCACAGTGCCATGGTCGACAGGCGGATGCCGTTCTCAACCTTCAGTTGGTTGGATTGGATTTCGTTCTGTTTGAGTGTCACTTTGAGCACATCGTTCTCGGTTATCAGTCCGGCTTTGCGCGCGGCCTGCACGTCCCGGTAGAGGGTATCCAGCAGGGCCTTTACTTGCGCTATCGTTTTGGCCTTTTCGTGCAATGAAATGACGAGCCAGTAGCTTTCTTCGGTCTGCAACCGGATTTCCTGCTCGGTCATCTCGCTTTGCAGCTTGGCGGCCTCCACGCCCAACTTGGCCAGCCGGTTTCCGTTCACGATTTGCCCGCCGGCAAACACGGGCTGCACGGCAGTAACGCCTCCTACCACACCGTGACTGAACAGTTGCAGCGAGTTGGGCAAGCCCAATGCCATGCCATATTCGGCATACAGCGTGTTCAGCAGGGAGCGCAAGCCGGCATTCTCTATGTCGCCGATGCCCAACTCCACAAGCGGGTCCATTGCCTGATAGCCTGCGGCCATGCCGCTTATGTTCGGGAAGTATTTGGTAAAAGCCTGTTTTTTGACCTGTTCGGCTGCCTCTATTTCCAGCGAGGCGTTTTTCAGCTTGACGCTGTTCTGCAGCGCGAGCGTCAGGCAGGAATCCAGCGAAAGACCGCCGGCATATATCTGGCTTGTGGCCACCAACCCGATGGCGAGTGCAATGGCTCTGTGTCGTTTCAGAATAGTGTTCATGCCTTTTCAATATCGTTTATCATCCTTTTTCTTGTATATCAACCAGTAAGCGACAGGCAGTATCGTGACAATCAGTATCAGCGAGAATATCGTACCGAAACAGATCACCACGCCCATGGGCATCCACAGCGCCGTGCGGCTGATAATCATGGGCAATACGCCCAATGCTGTTGTTGTTGAGGTCAGGAAAATAGGGCGCATGCGCCGTTTCCCGGCATCAAACCCGGCTTCGTAAGCGGTTTTGTGCCGGTTTACGCGCAGTTCTTCCGCATGTTCGAACATGATAATGCCGTTGCGTACGATAATGCCTATCAGACTGACCATGCCCAATACTGCCGTAATGCTGAAGTCGAGCTTGAACATCCAAAGGCCGAAAAATGCACCAAAGAAGCACAGCATGCACGCAGCCAGCGTCAGTATGGCAATGTCTATCTTGCCGAAATGGAACAACAGGAACAGGAAAATCACCAGCACAGCCAGGATAACGCCCCATGCCAGTTCGGGTACTAACTGTTGGTTGCTGCTAGTGAGGCCGCCGTAGCTTATTTCAACGCCTTCCGGCAAGTTGGGCATCAATTCGGTTTCTATGTATTGCTTTACTTGCTTCATGGCGACCGGCTGGCTGACACCTCGCACCAAGTCGGCTCCGACGGTCACGCAGGGCACGCCGTTTCGGTGTACGACACGTGCAGGTTGCCAGCCCGGGCTCAAGGTGGCCACCTGACGCAGGGGTACCCATGTGCCCAAAGCCGTCGGAACCGGCAGGTTTTCCAGTTCCTGATAATCCGTTTTTTCAGACGGCTGGCGGGTATATAGCTTTACCGGAACGGCGTAGTCGCCTTCCCAGACCGTGGCAAGCGACTGCCCGCCAAGTGCGGTAGCCAGATGCATGGACAATAGGCTTTTGGTTATGCCGAGACGCGTGGCTTCGTCTGTGCGCAGCTCCACATTGACGCACGGCACCGTGCCATCGCAGTCGGAATGAACCCATTGCATCTGATCCGGCAGGGTGCGCATGTAAGCCATGAGCTTGTCGGCCTGGGTTTGCAGCTGTTCTCGGTCTTCGCCGGTGAATCGCACTTCTATCGGGTTCGAGACGGCTTGGTAATCAATTTGCTTGAAGCGGACGTATGCGTTCGGGAAATAATTGGCATAATGTGCGTAGTCTCGCAAGACATCTTCGGTGGCACTGTTCGATTCGGTGTTCACAATGAATTGGGCAAAATGACTGCCGGGAATATTGGGTGCATACGTGGCTTGAAAACGCGGAGAGCTGTTTCCGACAAAGGCCGTTACGGATGTAACCCGTTCGTCCGCTTGCAAGATCTTTTGCAGGCTGTCGCTTACGGCCGCCGTCTGTTCCAATGTGCTGCCCATGGGCAAACTGATTTCGACAGCGAAGCACGGGCGGTCGGCCATCGGCAACATTTGTACGTTCAGCGAAAGAAACATAGCCACGCCTATCAGCGTTGTGCCTATTGCAGTCAGCATGGTCAGGTACGGATGTCGGAAACACAGTCCGAGCAACCATTCATATCCGTTCTGAAGCCAATAGAAGAATTTATTCTGTATCCGTGTGGCAAGGTTGGGGTTTTTGTCGGACTTGCTCGGCTTGATAAATGAAAATTCCAGATAAGGAATCACCAATGCGGCATAAACCAGCGAAATCAGCAAGGATATGGCAATTGTCCACGGAAACAGCTTTACAAAATCCTGCATGGGGCCCGTCAGGGTGTATTTTACCGGGAAAAACATGCCGCTAATGGCCACCGTGGCGAGCAGAAGCGGCGGAAACAGTTCTTTGGTGCTTGCAACTGCAGCGTGCCAGCGCGATGTGCCGCGTTCTATGCGTTCAATATACCCATCAATCATGACGATGGAATTGTCTACCATCATTCCCAATACGGTGATGAGCGCAGCCAGTGTAACGGTGTTCAGTTCTATGTCAAACAAAAACATGATGGCCAGCGAAATGCCCGTACAAATGGGAATGCTGGTTCCGGCCACCAGGGCAGAACGCAAGGAGAACAGCATAAGCATGACCGCGATGACGATAATCATGGATGTAACCAGATCGCGCAGGAACGACCATACCGAATCGCCTACCACCTTTGGCTGGTTGCTGACGTGCGACAGTTTGACGCTCGGGGGCAATTCTTTTTGAAATTCGTCCACAATCTCATTGACGCTTTCGCCGAAGGCAACGATATTGTTCCCGGGCCGCATCTCCATGGACAGCAGTATGGCGCGGTTGCCGTTGTTGTTGATATAGTCGGTCGGCTGACTGTAGCGGCGTTCTATACGGGCCACATCGCGCAGGCGAATCGTATGGCCGGCCGGGTCTGTGTAAACGATTTGTTCGGCAATTTCCTGCTCGCTTTGCAGCGGGCTTTCTATGTGTATGGGCTGGTTAAAATAGTCGGTACTGATGTCGCCGCTTAGGGTCAGAAAGCCTTGTGTGTATAGGTTTGCAAACAGCGTGTTCGGGCTGATGCCGTACATGACCAGTTTTTCCGGCTCTATGTAGATGCTTATCTCCTCGTTTTGTATCCCCAATGTGCGCAGATTCCCCATGGCAGGTATGGTCCGCAGACGATCGCACAAAGAGCTCATGTAGGTTTGCAATTCCCGCTGGCTTTTGTCTGTGGATTCAAGCGTCAGCAACATGGAAGATGTGTTGCCGAAATCATCGACAACGACCACTGCCAGCACACCGCCGGGAAGTTGCATTTTGAAATCCTTCAGACCGTGCCGTATTTTGCTCCACGCCTCGTTTTTGTTGTGTACGTTTTTGTTCAATTCCACAAATACATACACCATCCCGTCCTGCGAATAGGAATAGGTGAGCTTTTTGTCTACCTCCGGATAGGTAAACAGATGATCTTCCAGCGGTTTGGTCAGTTGTTCTGCTATTTCAACGGCATTTGCGCCCGGATATACACCGACAACAAGCCCTTGCCTGATGGTAAATTGCGGATATTCATCCTTGTTCATGTAAACAAGTCCGTATATACCGACAGCGACAAGTATGGATACCAGCAAAAACACGATGTTGTGGTTTCGCATGGTGTTGTGTATGAAACCTTTGTCGTTTTTCATTCTGATACCGTAATGTTGCTTCCTTCGCTTAACTTGAGATATCCTTCGGTGATTACCCGGTCATTGACCGCTAATCCTTCTGTGACATATACGCCATTGGGTGCAAAATCTCCGACGGTCACTTGGCGGCGTGTGGCCTTGCCATCTTTTGCCAACCATACATAGGTTCCGTTAATGTCGGTCTGTACGGCATGGTTCGGGATGACAATACCGGAAAGGTTGGCGTTTATATGCAACTTGATGCGGCACACCATGCCCGGGAAGAGTGCTTTTTGCGCATTGGACAGCTTTATTTTGACCGTATAGCTGTGAGAAAGCGCATCGGCAACAACTCCGCGTTCCGTAATCGGCCCTTTGAACGTGCGATTGTCTATGGCGGAAACGGAAACTTCGCCTTCCTGTCCTATTTCGATACAGGCTATTTCGTTTTCGGGAACGGTGAATTTTGCATATACCACATCGATGTCCAACAGCGTAATGACGGGTTGCATGGGCAATAGATTCATGCCTACTTGTGCGAAATTGGTTCCGATGAAGCCGTCGAAAGGAGCATACATGTCACAATCAGCCAGATTTTTTCGTGCAATGCTTTCCAAGGATTTCGCTTTGGCCAGATTGGTCTCCATCTCGATCCATTTGACCTCGGCCACACTTCCCTGATCGTAGACTTGCTTTAATCTGTGGTAGCCATCTTCAGCCTGTTTCAATGTGGCTTGGGCGGCATTGTAGGTGCTTTGTGCATTGCTTTTGTCCAGACTGACCAACAACTGGCCCTTTTTGACAAACTGGCCTTCTGACACATTGATGTGCTTTACATAACCTCCGGCGCTGAAACTCAATGCCGTGGATGAATTTTCCTCTATGCTGCCGGCGTAGCTTCTGACTATCCCGCTGTTGACGCTGTCAATTTGCAAGGTTCGTACCTTGAGCACTTGCTGCGCCGAGGATGACTGTTCAGCATGCGTTGTACACGACGAAAGGACAACCGACAGCATGTATGCGCCGAGGAATCCTGTTATGATGCTTGCTTTCATAAACAATGGTTTATTCGTTACGTTGGGCGAATGTAATGATGTTTTCGCCGTTTATTTGAATCTGGTTCGTCTGGTCGTTGTAATAGTTCTGGGTCAGTATGATGGTGTTGTCGTCGTACATAACGCCACAACCGTCTACCGTAATGTCATAGTCGCCGTCAACACTGTTTGTCATAACAATGGAAAGGCTTTTCTGATAGGGAGCAATGAAAATGGAATCGTTTGTGACTTTGGCACGCATGGTTTCCACACTTCCGCTAAGTGCACTCTTGATAATGAGAACGCTGTCGGCACTGCTTAATCCGACTATGCGCAATTGTCCGATTTCGTTACTCAGCTGGTAAGTTTGCTGGGTGCTGCCGTCTGTAATGTATACCGTGCCCGATGTCTTGTAGCTGTAGTCACCTTTAAATAAGTCGGCATCGTTTCTGCAAGCGCTTAGGGCCGGCAGTAGGGCAATCATGATCAAACTTGCTTTTTTCATTTTGTATTTTGTCGCTTGAAGGTTATTGTATTTCATCGTTAGGGGTTGTTTGTGATAGGATGTTTGTAAAACTCAATTGTATGATACGGTCTATCAGGTACAAGAAGGTGGGTTTGTATTGCGTGTATTTCCCTTGCACAAAAAAGGTGATGTCCAGACTTTTGATAACCATTTGCATCATGTCGGCAAAGGCTTCCGAGTCAAAACCGTTGAACACTTCGCAAATCACTTCGTCCGACGATAATTCCACAAAGTGTTTGCGTTCCCACGCATCAAAATGTTCAAACAATGAATGTATTTTCGCAAAACGGTTGTCGTTATGTCTTAGCACACGGTTTTTGAGCAATTGCTGTATGGTTTTGGCTTGGCTCATCAGCTCCATCCGTTGAACCAGATAATTGTGTATGCGTTTGGGAGGAAGTATGCTTGGGTCGTTAAACACCTTTTCCAATGTTGTTTGGATATTCTGGAGCTCTTCTTCCAACACAACCGTATAAATCTCTTCCTTGTTGTTGAAATGATTATACAGCGAACGTTTTGCCTTGTGGGCGGCGCGGGCTATTTCATCCAAAGAGGTTTTGTCGAAGCCGTATTCCTGAAACAAGTATTTGGCTGTTGTCAGAATCTGTTTTCGGGTTTCTTCTGTGCGGTTCATTGTATTTTTTTCACTAAAATCGTTTCACCGTGCAAATGTAGAAAATAATTACATATCTACAATAGTTGCCTTGCTTTTTTTTTGCAACAATAATAATTATTATATTTGGCCCGCAAAAAATGACGGATATGGTTAAAGTTTTTAATTTTAAGATTCCGCTACTTTCCTGTATGCCAAGAAGTCTCTTTTGCTTTCTCTGTTTTCTCTCGCGGGAGAATATTTTGTTGTTTGGCATAAAAATTGGGAGAACCGCTGGCCTTGTTTTCCAGTTTTAATTTAAATAGGAGGGATAAAATGATGAAAAGAAGAATTACAGCATTCACAATGGCTTTTTTAATGCTATTTGGCGTAACTCCGGCCCAGACGACGGTTACGGTGACAGTGGACGATGAAGATATCAGCAACAATCTGGATCTTTATGGCATTGCGTATATTTTTGGCGAAGCGGAAGATTTGGCAGATTTTGAAGCCAGAATCAACAGCGAAGATGCACAGATTTCCAATTTGGATTTGAACGGCGATGGACAGGTGGATTACCTGCGTGTGGTAGAGGCCGTGGAAGACGATATGCACGTGATTATTATACAAGCCGTATTGGCCGAAGATCTGTATCAGGATGTGGCGACCGTTCTTGTAGATAAGGAAACGACCACCCAGAGCGTAAGCGTGCAGATTGTGGGAGACCCATACATATATGGTGAGGATTATATCATAGAACCGGTTTACGTAACAACGCCCGTAATCTATGCAACTTTTTGGCGACCGGCCTACAGATGCTACATTTCTCCATACTATTGGGGCTATTATCCGTCCTATTTTTATTACCGGCCTTGTGTTGGTGTAGATGTGTATTTGTACAACATGCACCGTTTCCGTCGTGCGCACTATGCACACATGTCATTTCATTATGCAGACAAGCCGCGCCGTAATTACACCAAAGCGCATGCAACCATCTCGCGCAAAGGCTACGCTACCCGTCATCCGAACAAGTCATTCTCGGCACGCAACAACGGTGTTGCCAACAAGCGTGTGGCTGATGCCAAAAGAGTATCGGGAAACACACGTAAACCGGTAACGACACGCACTTCGTCGGGTAACAAAACGGCTGTTTCAACAGGCAGAACCTCAACTGCCACCCGGACATCGACATCCGGATCAGCTACTCGCACAAGCACCGGCAGTACTTCTCGTACAAGCAATAGCAAGACCGG
>CAYUYS010000023.1:11792-15322 GCA_964449415.1 uncultured Paludibacteraceae bacterium
GTAACACCGGCAGTACAACTCGTACGAGCACCGGTAGCACAAGCAGCACTACTCGCACAAGCACCGGCAGCAACCGTACGAGCACGAGTACGACACGAAATTCGACTACGGCGACAACAAATTCTCGGACTTCTACCACAAGCAGCTCTGCAAAGTCGACTGCGAAATCCGGCTCTACAACCACGCGTTCGAGTTCGGCAAGTACACGCAAAAGTCAGAAAGCCGCGAAAAAAAGCAGTTCCACACGATCATCATCATCGAGCTCTTCCGGAAGGTCAAGCACAAAAACAAGTTCGCGTTAACAAACCGTCAGGATTCCGATTCCGTTGCCTAAAAAAACAAAAACCGAAGGTGCAAATTAAACGAAAACGCGTGTGGACAGTCTGAGTGAAGTCAAGTAATTATTTTGTAAACCTAAAAAGAAAACAGTATGAAAAAGAATCGTGTATTGGTAATCGCAATGGCCTGCATGAGCCTTGTTGCGGTAAATGTTGCAGCACAACGTTCTGAAACGCCGGATCCGAAAAATCCGGAAGGAAAACCATGTCCGCAGGAATGCCCGCAAATGTGTCCGATGGGAGAACAACCGGGTGCTCCGGGCAAACGTGCAGAACGTCCGGCAGAAGTTTTTTCGCCGGAAACGCGCGCTATGATGCGGGCCGACCGTATGGCTGCAGAATTGGAGTTGAAGGATGATGTGAAGCAAAAATTGGTTGACTTGTTCACCAAGGAAGAAAAGGCTCGTGAGCAACAAAGGGCTGAAATGGAGAAGCAGCGTGCCAAAGAACGCGAAGCATTGAACGCTGAAATGGAGAAGATTATCGGTGCTGAAAACATGCAAAAACTTCAGCAAAAGTGCGAAAAGAAAGCACCTGCACATCCGGCTCGGCATGAGAATTGCCCCAAAAAGAATCAGGAGAAAGCTCCGGAAGAGGCAAAATAGTTTAGGAAAAAGAGAGTGTTTTAATGTTGTGGATTCGGGCGGCAAGTTGTTTGTCGCCCGTTTTGTTTAACTGATCGCACCCCAATTCACCGCCTGCTTGTTCAGCTTCTCCAACTGGCGGACAAAAATCTCATTTTCGGCTTTCTCCAAATTCGGGTCATCTTCCAAGATTTCCATGGCTGTGCGGCGGGCAATTTCAAGCATGCGCCCGTCCGTAGCCAGATTGGCCACTTTCAGTTCAAATGGCAATCCGCTTTGTGCCGTCCCCTCCAAATCGCCCGGGCCGCGCAATTTCAAATCGGCTTCCGAAATCTCAAAACCATTGTTGGTCCGCACCATAATCTCCATGCGTTGGCGTGTGTCCGAAGAGAGTTTGACACCGGTCAGCAGAAGGCAGAAACTCTGTTCCGCTCCGCGTCCGACACGCCCCCGCAGTTGATGCAATTGCGACAAACCGAACCGCTCGGCATTTTCTATGACCATGACCGTGGCGTTCGGCACATTTACACCGACTTCTATCACCGTCGTGGCCACCATGATTTGCGTCTGTCCCGTGGCAAAACGCTGCATCTGCCATTCCTTCTCAGCCGGTTTGAGCTTGCCGTGCACCATGCTGATTTTGAACTGCGGGAATGTTTCACGCATGTATTCATAACCGGCTTCCAGGTTGGCCAGATCGCTTTTTTCGGATTCCTGGATAAGCGGATAAACAACATAAGCCTGCCGTCCGGCCTTGATTTGCTTGTACAGGAAAGCATTGACCGTCTGCCGTTTTGTGTTGAGGTAATGGTATGTCTCAATCCGTTTGCGTCCGGGCGGCAGCTCGTCAATGACCGAAACGCTCAAATCGCCGTAAATGGTCATGGCCAGTGTGCGCGGTATTGGTGTGGCCGTCATGACCAGCACGTGCGGCGGCCGGTTGTTTTTTTGCCAGAGTTTGGCGCGTTGTGCCACGCCAAAACGGTGTTGTTCGTCAATAATGACCAAACCCAAGTTGTGAAACACAACCACATCTTCCAGCAGGGCGTGCGTCCCTATCAGGATGTTGAGTTGTCCGCTGCGGAGGTCTTCGTGCAAAATGGTGCGTTTCTTTGCCGACGTGGAGCCGGTCAGCAGGTCGATGCGCACGTCCATGTCGCCAAGCAGGGTGCTGAGCGACTGGAAATGCTGGTTGGCCAGAATCTCGGTCGGTGCCATGATGCAGGTCTGGAAACGATTGTCTGTCGCAATCAGCGCACACATCAAGGCCACCAGCGTTTTGCCGCTACCCACATCGCCTTGCAGCAACCGGTTCATTTGTTTGCCGCCCATCATGTCCAGCCGGATTTCCTTGATAACCCGCTTCTGGGCGTTGGTCAGCGGGAAGGGCAGGTGTTCTTTGTAGAACCGGTTGAAATGTTCGCCCACAACGGGCATGGAGTAGCCTTTTATGTTTTGCTCGCGCCATTTGGTCTGGCGGAGTATCTGCAACTGAATGTAAAACAGTTCCTCGAACTTGAGCCGTTGCCGCGCGCGTTTGAGCGATTCCATGTTTTTCGGGAAATGGATTTGCTGCATGGCTTGCGTCAGGTTCATCAGCCCGAAACGCTGCAACAAGGCAGCCGGCAAGGTTTCCGGCAATCCGGCGGCCACCTGCGGCATCAAACCATACATGATTTTCCGGATGGCCTTGGAGTTCAGAAAGGCGGCTTTCATTTTCTCGGTCGTGTTGTAATAGGGCTCCAGACCGAGCGTTTGCCCTTTGGCGTACTCGGTGAGCGTTTCCAGTTCCGGGTGCACGAAATTGTATGCGTGGTTGAAAACGCTGGGTTTGCCAAACAGCACGTACGGAATGCCCGTTTTGAGTTTTCCCTGAATGAATTTCACGCCTTTGAACCACACCAGGTCAATGCTTTGCTCGCCGTCGCTGAAACTGGCCGTCAGCCGTGCGTTGCGCCCTTCGCCTTGTTTGCTGAAACTCGTAATCTGCCCCTTGATTTGCACGTAAGTCTGGTCGTCGCTTATCTCGCGGATGCGGTAAAAGCGCGTGCGGTCAATGTGTTTGTAAGGGTAGAAACGCAACAAATCTTCGGCGGAATAGATGTGCATCTCCGTTCTCAGCAGTTCGGCGCGCTTGGGCCCGACCCCCGGCAAGTACATGACGTTTTGATAGGCAAGTTCCACGTTTCCTCCTCTTTAATTGCAAGTGCGCAAGTTATAAAAAAAACAGCAGAGCCGCAACCGAATTTCATGCCGGGCCCGCCGGCCATTCATCTGCCGGTTAGATGTAGCTGCGTCTGCATCGAACGCTATTCGTCGGGGCTTGTCACCGCATAGCGGCGGCGGCCCGCCCGGCGTGTAAGCGCGTACATCTTACCCTACTAAGGGTAAATATCTTACCATAGTAAGGGTAAATACCTTACCCTATTAAGGGTAGGCATCGCATCCTATGAAGTCCTGTTCGGCCCTGACTGCCTTGCCTGCGGCGGCGGGCGCAGATAGTCGTCTGGGCTTGCCGCAGGTGTTCGTCTGGGCTTGCCGCCTGCCCGGAGCGATGACAGCCATTCCCCGTAAGGGAAAAAATATTCCCCCGAAGGGGAAAAGCCCG
>CAYUYS010000024.1:0-15149 GCA_964449415.1 uncultured Paludibacteraceae bacterium
TGCGCGAAAAGGAGATTCTGAAACTTCAGAATGAAAAAACCACTTACGAACTGCGTAACAAAAGCCAAGAATTATCCAATCTGCTGCTAAACCATGTTACCAAAAACGAGCTGATTACCAATGTGAAACATGACTTGAAGAAAATTGCAAACGAGTTGCAGGACAAGGATATAGAAGCAGCACGCAAGCGCATCACTACCCTGCAAAGCAAACTGACGCGGAGTATTGAGCAAGGCATCGACTGGAAGAAATTCGAAGAAAACTTTGACGTAGTACACGATAAATTCGTAAAAAAACTGGTCAAACAATATCCCCAACTTAGCAAAAACGAGCAGAAGTTATGTGTTTATGTCTACATGGGACTATACACCAAAGAAATTGCACCGCTTATGAATTTGTCTACCCGCGGCGTTGAAATGCTACGTTATCGCATGCGCAAAAAAATCGGCTTGGAACGCACCGACAGTCTGGAAATATTCTTGCAGAAACTGAATGCGACAGACGACGAAACTATAGATACCGATTTACAAATTGCACGATAAAATCAACCTAAATCCGCCTTTCTTACTACGTCAACCACACTACAACCATCGCATAAAGGCTCGTATCTCACACAGAAACAAACGTATTTTATTGCCTGTATATATCATTGATAACAAGTATTATACAATATGTTTGTAGAATTCATTGAGTATTCATTTTCTTGTTTGAGTGAATTTGTGTGTATCCGAAAAGTTTGACAAACCGATACGCATAAATCTATATTTGCGGCAGGCTTTTCCCGATACGGGAAGATCAGGCCGCTTCGTATTTAACAACCGTACTTAACCGTACCATAAACTAAAACCCATGAAAAAGATTTTCGCATTTCTTTTTTGTTTACAAGTGCCTTTGTTGTTTGCGCAAACTTGGGATATAACGGGTAACGTAAGCACAGAGGACGATCCATTTCCAGTCATAGGTGCCAACATCACCATTAAAGGGACGACGGTCGGCACCATTTCCGACTTGGATGGTAACTTTTCGATTTCTGCCTCCAAAGGCGACATTCTCGTCTTTTCTTTTATCGGTTACAAAACATTGGAAAAAGAAGTTGTTTCCAACGCCCCCATGCAGATTGTTCTGGAACCCGATAATCTGATGCTCGATGAAGTCGTTGCTATCGGCTACGGAACGATGAGAAAAAGCGACCTGACCGGTGCTGTAACTTCTGTAAAAGCTGACCACCTGCAAAGAACACCGGCGGCGGGCCTTGATCAGGCTTTGCAAGGGCGTGCCGCGGGCGTAACCGTCAACTCAAACAGCGGACAGCCCGGCGCAGCTGCCACCATTCGCATCCGCGGTATTGGTTCGGCCATTGGCGGAAATGACCCGTTGTACGTCATAGACGGCGTTATCACAACCGACATTAGTTTTTTAAGTCCCAACGATATCAAGTCCACCGAGATCCTGAAAGATGCGTCCGCAACAGCCATATATGGCTCGCGCGGCGCAAACGGTGTGATTCTGATTACCACCAAATCCGGTTCACAAGGCAAGGCCAACATCTCGTTCGATGCCTACTGGGGTATACAAAATCGTTGGCGGAAACTGGATCTGATGAGCAGCAAAGACATGGCATTGACCAAACTGAAGATTGATGCCATGCAAAATGGTGCGGATCAGATTGCCTATTATCTGAACAACGGTTTCAACGAATGGATGCAGGCTTACAACATCGGAAGCTCAAATTATTATCCGGTAGCCCAAACCTCCAGATATCCGGACGGGCTCGACTATTCCGGTATAGAAACAGACTGGCAGGACGTGGTGTTCAATCCAAATGCATTCATGCAAAATTACAACATCTCCATTGACGGGGGCAATGACCGCGGGCATTATGCCTTCAGTTCCAGCTATTACACTCAGGATGGTACAATTATCGGTTCGGATTACCAACGTCTGACCCTGCGTTTCAACAGTGAGTATCAGGTGCGTGACTGGCTGAAAGTTGGTGAACATCTTTCTTTCATGACATCGGAAGGGCGCAATGCGATGAACAACAGTTCCAGTCCCGGTGCGTCCATTATATCTGCTGCATTGGCTATGGCTCCGTGGGATCCGGCTTATTATCCGGAAGGGAGCACCAGCCAGTCGGGCAATGACCTCGGCGGACAAATTTCTGCTTCATCCAACTTCAAAAACGTGACCAATCCACTGTCCATGGTAGAACATACGTATCCGCAAAACAACATAGAACGCTGGGTTGGCGACATTTTTGTCGAAATCAGTCCGATAAAAGACCTGACATTGCGTTCATCGCTGAGCATGGACTATTCGATAGACCGCGAACGGACTTTCAAAGACCAGTACGAGTATTCGTCATACGACAAATCGGAAAAGAACTACATTTCCAGCAGTATGACCCGCTACTCCACCCTACTGGAAGAAACCACCCTGACATACGCGAAAGCAATTAACCGTCATTCATTCTCCATAATGGCCGGACAAACCTCCGAAGAATATAATTATTACGGCATCAGCGGTTCCGGTGCAAGCATTCTGAACGCAGTGGAAACAAACTGGTATCTGAGCAATGCAACAGAAGACCAGACCTATGCGAGCGACACCAAGGGCCGCATACGCCGGCTGTCTTTGTTGGGTCGCGCCTATTACGCATTCGACAACCGTTACATGATAACGGTCAATTTCCGTGCAGATGCATCAAGCAAGTTTCCCGAGAACTTGTGGGGATATTTCCCATCAACAGCCATGGCATGGCGCATCAGCGAAGAACCGTGGATGCAAGACTTCCGAGACCTGGACCAGTTGAAGTTGCGTGTGGGCTGGGGACGCGTAGGAAATGATGGCATTCCTGAAAACACATTCCTGCAAACTATGGGCAGTTCGGCCGATGTATTTTATGGCTATCCGTTCGGTGTCAACCAGACCTTGCAGTATGGCGCTGCCATATTGACGCAGGTAAACACCAACGGCAAATGGGAGACAAACGAACAATGGAACGCAGGAGTAGATTTCGGTTTCTGGAACGGACGTTTGTCCGGAAGCGTGGACTATTTCTTGCGCGACACAAAAGATGCGCTGCTCTATGTGCAGGCACCTGCCAATGTCGGCAACTGGGGCAGCCCGATCAAAAACGTCGGCATCATCCGCAACAGCGGTGTGGAAGTAACTTTAGACCATCAGAACCAAATCGGCAAAGTGCAGTATTCCATTGGCGGAAACGTATCGTTCATCAAAAATGAACTCATTGAGCTGAATGGCGGTTCGCCCATTTATGGTGACCGAACAAAAACCGATGTAGGCATGCCGTTGAACAGCTTCTGGGGATATGAATACGAAGGCATTTACCAGACGGACGAAGAAGCCTTGGATCATTTGTGGTCGTACACAGCCGATGAAATCGGCGTACATGCCGGCGATGCCAAATACAAAGATCAGAACGGCGACGGAAAAATAGACGATGAAGACAAGGTTTACTTGGGCAGTCCGTTCCCTTGGCTGACTTACGGTCTGAATCTGGGCGTAGAATTCCACGGATTTGATATTCAGGTATTTTTCCAAGGAGTGTATGGCAACAAGATTTACAACGCATTGCGCCTCCGCACCGAAGGAGCAGGCGACGAATGTACCCTGAGCACAACAATGAGTGATGTATGGATAGGATATTCTGATTTGGTACGTGCCGCGCTGGAAAGGAGCGGAGTCAACTGGATGGAACTGGAAAACCGAAACGGAACCATTCCCAATCCGCTGGGTTCTCCAACCAACACCGAAGACAGTTCACGTTTTATTGAAAGTGGGGCCTATTTACGTCTGAAAAACCTGCAAATAGGCTACACCATTCCGCGGCGGATTACGGAAAAGGCACACATCAACCGTTGCCGTCTGTATGTAAGCGGAAGCAACTTGTTCACCCTGACCAAATATACCGGTTACGATCCGGAAGTAGGCACCGCAGGCGTGGACTACGGCAATTACCCGCAAAGCAGAACCATAACGTTCGGTATCAATCTGAATTTCTAACTTTCAACCCAAAAAATTTCATACCCATGAAAAAGAACCTAATTATCTCGGTCATAGCTGCATGCACGCTCACCGCATGCGAAGACTGGCTGACCGAAGCACAACCCGGGGTAACCATGCTGGAAGATTTTTACAGCAGCGGAAGTGCTGCCATACAGAATATAACAGGCTGCTATGTGCCCTTGCAATGGGAATACAACGGTACCTATTGTGCAGAATGGTTTATCGGCGATATTGTGAGCGACGATGCCTTGAAAGGAGGCCAAAGCACGAACGACATGGCCGACGCGTATGACATGGAAAACTGGAAAACCGCAACCGGCAACACCTTGCTGCATGATTTCTATAAAGCACAATATCAAGGCATTGCGCGCTGCAATGTAGCTTTGGAATACATTCCGGACATGGAGCCGGACTCGGTTATGACCCAAAGCGTAAAAGACAGGCTGCTTGGCGAGGCCAAATTTCTGCGGGCCTATTATTATTTCCGTCTGGTACGCGTATTCGGCGGCGTGCCAAAGGTTGACCATGTTATCAGTTCCGATGCCGAATGGGAACAATCCCGTGCTTCCGTAGCTGAGATTTACGATTTTATCCTTTCCGACTTGGAAGAAGCGCAGCAAACCTTGTGGAAAAAGAGCGAGTATGCAGACGAAGATATGGGACGTGCCACCAAAGGTGCGGCACAGGCCATGCTCATGAAAGTGAATCTGTATTTTGCCGGCGACGGAAATGCCAAATACAGGAACGGTGCAGATGCCACACAGTATTACCAAGCAGCCAAGGCATGGGGCGATTCCATTATTGCGTCAAGCGAATATTCGCTGTGCGCAAATTATGCAGACAACTTCACACTTGCCGGCGAGAACGGCCCCGAATCTATATTTGAAATACAATACGTCGAAGATCCTACCAGCGATTACGGCGAAGGATTCGGATTTACAAGAGGAACCTACACGGTTATCCTGACGCGCTCGCGTTCGTCGCTGCTGGGCGGCGG
This sequence comes from uncultured Paludibacteraceae bacterium, assembly GCA_964449415.1. Classification (GTDB taxonomy): domain Bacteria; phylum Bacteroidota; class Bacteroidia; order Bacteroidales; family Paludibacteraceae; genus CALUNA01. Next base: position 5,027 of record CAYUYS010000024.1, read on the forward strand.
CTGGGGATTCAACAAGCCCACCCAAAATCTGTATGATGAATACGAGGATGGAGATACGAGGCGCGATGTAACCATTCTCAATCCGCCGGATTCACTTATTGAAAACTCCAGTCAGGAAATTTATCTGGGCTGCCGTTACGTAAGCCGGAAGTATGGCTTATACAACGATGACCTGAGCTATTACACGCTTGCGCATGCCTCACGCGGGCCTATTAACAACAAGCAAATCCGGTATGCCGACGTATTGTTGATGTATGCGGAAGCCTGCGAAGCCTTGGGCAATACTTCCGAAGCCATAGCCAAATTGAACGAGGTGCGCCAACGTGCAAGCGTCAATCTGCCAACCTATCCCGGCTATGCGCTGAAAATCAACGGCGAGGAAATCAGCAGCCCGACCCTCCGGCAGGCAATCCGGCACGAACGGCGCATGGAACTGGCTATGGAAGGACATCGGTGGTTTGACTTATGCCGCTGGGGAACAGCCAAAGAAACCATGGATGCCTACAAGGCCACCGAAAGCCAGGAAGCACAAAACCAGATGGCTACATTTATCGAAGGCAAACACGAATTATTCCCGATACCCGCCGAAGAAATAGAACTGAACCCGGCATTGGAACAAAACCCGGGATACTGACAAAACGACATCTATCCAATTTTTAACAACGGTCTCTGACCCATTTTATAAACAACTCAAATTTATTCTTTTATGAAAAACAGTAAATTAATTGTCCTTGCTGCAGCCGCGTTTATATTCGCTGCATGCGACGAAAAGACAGAAGGAGTCACCAACTTGACACTCGATCAGTCAACTGCCCAAGTTGAAGTAGGAAAAACGGTAACGCTGACAGCCACCGTAGAGCCATCCGGTGCTGCCGAGGTTGTCTGGGAATCGTCCAATACCACCGTTGCCACCGTCGACGGAGGTGTGGTAACCGGCGTATCGGAAGGAACGGCCATCATTGCGGCCAATGCAGGCGGCATAACAGCATCCTGCATCATAACCGTTGTTGCAGAAAACGGCGGCAGTGAAGACACTGACACGGAAACAACCTATGAGTCGCTGCAAGGAAGCGAGTATTACCCGTTCTTCTTGGATGAAACCACTGCAGAGGCACTGGGCAGCAAGATTATTTATGATTTCCGGCCGGATGACATGACCAAATTCCTGTACATTTGGGAAAACACCTACACCTCAAGGGATGCTACCGGCATGGGATTCTATGGAAATACGGATGGCTACACATCTATGACCGTCACTAGCTCGTGGTCGGGTTGCGGCCTGTTTGTTCCGGCTGAAGATGCGGACGCGCTTTATGAAAAAATAATCGCCAATCCGGAGGATTACTATTTCCACATGGCCATCAAATCCACCGATACGTATTCACACTGTTTCTACCTGTTCGGTGCCGAAAGTACATCCAAGTTCGTGATCGGCTCCACATCGGTATACGATGGTCCGGTGATAATGGATTTCACGCGTGATGGTTCCTGGCAGGAAATAGAAATTCCGATGTCCAATATTGACATTTCCGGCTATACACCGGATAGCTCCGGCATCAACATTTTTGTTGCCCTTACAGAAGGCGTTTCGGGTGCTGTTTTGAGCATCGATGCCGTGTTTATTTACAAAAAATAAAACACAAAACCTGTTTTGTCCGGCGGGACTTGGCTGCCCCGCCGGATGCCAATCATTCTCATTTTCAACCGGAAAAAAACAACCCTATGAAAACGCAACTAATGGCTCTGTGCAGCCTCATGCTTCTGTTTGTTTCGTGTAATGAAGAAACCCTATCCATCAGCTTGAGTCCGACCGCGCTGGAACTGGCTGTAGGAGACATAGAAAGCCTCACCATCACGGGTGCCGCAGCGGGCGATGTAAGCTGGACATCGTCCGACGAAACCATTGCCACTGTTTTCTATGGCGTTGTTACGGCACTTTCGCCCGGAATCGTTACCATTACGGCTACCTACAAAGAAGCGAGTGCCCAATGCGTCATCATGGTGACGAGCAGCTCGGAAAGCAATCTGCTCATAACTCCAACTATTCTGTCCTTGGAAAAAGGGGAAACATACCAACTACAATGCAAAAACACGTACAACCTGCCACTGACGTGGACATCCGGCAACGATTCCGTTGTAAGCGTCGATGAAAACGGGTTGGTCACTGCCTTGGCAGCCGGTTATGCTGTCATAACCGCGTCGAGCGGCTCGGAAAGCGCCAGTGCGACCGTGGCCGTTCCACACACCTGGGGCGAATACGAACTGGTCTGGAGCGAAGAATTCAACGACGAAAGCCTGAATACCGATGTGTGGAACTATGAAGTTGGAGGAGGCGGATTCGGAAACAACGAACTGCAATACTATACCGACCGCTCCGAAAACATCAGATGCGAAAACGGCTATCTGATTATAGAAGCCAGAAAAGAAACCTACGAAAACCGCGAATATACATCGGCACGCATAAACACGAAAGGGAAAAAAGAATTCGCCTATGGAAAAATCGAGGCCCGCATCTCTGTGCCTTCCGGACAGGGAACATGGCCGGCCTTCTGGATGCTCGGACAAAACTATTCCACCGCCGGATGGCCCAAATGCGGAGAATTGGACATAATGGAACACATAGGCTCACAACCAAGCATGGTTTCGTTCGCCGTACATACGAAAGAGAAAAACGGCAACAAAGGCAACAACTGGAATGCACGCACGTATATTGATGGCTTGGAAGAAGAATTTCATGTATACGGCATAGAGTGGACCAAAGAAGACTATTACGGACGCGACAAAATCATTTTTACCGTCGACGATACGGAATACGCCTCCACAATGGAATCCGTTCCCATGGACGACACGGACACCTGGCCATTCAATCAGGGCTTTTTCATTATACTGAACCTTGCTATGGGCGGAAATATGGGTGGAACCATTGATGACAGCATTTTCCAGAACGAAATATTGATGAAGGTCGACTGGGTTCGTGTCTACCAACGCCAAGAAATTGAATAAGCCATGTCACGTCTGTTCCGCTTCATAGTATTCATCAGCGGCTTGCTGGTTGCAGCCTGTTCCGAACAAGACCTGAAAAGCATCTCGCTCAGCCGGATTGCATTGGAGCTACAGGAAGGCGAGACTTTCCAGCTGACCATACAGAGTGAGCCGGACGATGCCAGCGTGTACGTACAATGGACTTCTTCCGACACGACAGTCGCTTCCGTATCGGAAAACGGACTCGTACGCGCACTGAACGACGGAAGCGCAACCATCACGGCTACTTCACGGAACAACATCCGGGCAAGTTGCGTCGTTCTGGTCAAAATGCCGGAACTGACGGATGCGCTAAGCATACTGCCCAAGAGTGCCAAACGGGGCGTTTCCTACAATTTCACCATCGAGTCGGATGTGGAACTGCTCTCACCTTACATCTCGTGGTCGTACAACTGGGGGGCTGATGTAACGGACAATTTCGGCGAACTGTTCTCCCGATACAATCTGGATTTTTGCCCAATGGCTTGGAATGGAGCCTACGATGCCGACCGCATACGCGCCTACAAAGCGCTCCACCCCGAATGCACATACCTGCTGGCTTTCAACGAACCGAACCTGATCGACCAATGCAACTACACGCCACAGCAGGCAGCCGAGCATTGGAGTGACCTGAAGGCCCTGGCCGACGAACTAAACATGAAAATCGTATCGCCTGCCATGAACTACGGAACGCTGGACGGCTACAGCGACCCTATCGTATGGCTCGATGAGTTTTTCACGCTTGTGCCGCCCGACGATGTGGCCGCCATTGCCATTCATTGCTATATGGGCACGGCCGCCGCGCTGAAATCGTATACGGAACGGTTCTACAAATACGGAAAACCCATTTGGATGACCGAATTCTGTGCATGGGAAAACAACATATCCGGCGTTCAGGCACAAATGAACTTCATGAGCGAAGCCATCAGCTACCTCGAACTGGATCCGATGGTGGAACGTTATGCGTGGTTTATTCCGCGCAGCAGCGGAGCCGTAGACAGTTATCCGTACATGCAGCTTCTCACCAAAAATCTGCCCTCCGAACTGAGCGAACTGGGGCTCGTTTTCGCCGGTCTCTCGTCGTTTGACAAAACCCTGTGGCAAAGCACAAACTCCTACATCCTGCCAAACACATACACCGCTATATGCAGCCAAGAAAGTATCGGAGAATCGGGATGGATAGCAGGGCCACACCTGCAACCAACCACCGATGTCACAGGAACACTGCAACTGACCGACTTCACAAGCGGCAAATGGGTAGAATACCAGATTGAAGCCGAAAAAGAGATTTCACAATTGCGCATGCGCTACGCGGCATACACAGCTGCAACCATAAAGATACTGGACAACGGCACGGAAATAGCCCTTGCCGAGGCCGAAGCAACCGGCGGCATATCGACATGGGCTACGTTGCACATTCCCGTCTGCCTGACGGAAGGACAACACACCCTGCGCATTTACATACAACAAGGAAACATACATGTCAACTGGTTTAAATTTGATTAATTGCTTTATGAAAAAACGCTGTTTAATAGGCATGGCAGTTGTGTCAACCTTCGCACAGGCACAGCTACTGGTCGATGATTTTGAGAATACAACCAATACGTGGAACAATGTAAGCTGCTACACAGACATACGTGAAAACGAATACAAAACGGGGCTCAATACCTCCGATAAAGTGCTTTACACTACACGCAACGTCGGCTGCGATAACTGGTCCGGCGCTATTTACACACCGGAAAGCTCCATAAGCGGCTACAACTACTTGCACGTGATGATGTACCGCAACAACGAGAACTCGCCCAACCTGAAAGTGGCAGATACGCACCCGACAGGCGGGCAAGTCGACCTGACGCCCATGAACGAAATCACAGCCGGAGCATGGCAGGATGTCGTGTTCGACATTTCCGACTTTTGTGAAAGCGGCATCGACTTCATCATGCTCATGGTAGACCGCACGGAAAGCCTGAGCGAACAGGCGTGGATGCTGTGCGACAATATCTTGCTGAACAATGATGCCACACCAAGGACAGAAACAACCGACGGCACAGACACGGGCAGCAACACGGATGAGACCGGCACCGGCGAAACCGACGGCTATCAGCTGGTTTGGGCAGACTATTTCGACGGAAGCAGTCTGGATACGGAAAACTGGAACATCGAAGTAAACGGCGATGGCGGCGGCAACAGCGAGTTGCAGTATTACCGCGCGGAAAATGTTTCGGTTGGCACGGAGCCCGTTTCCGGAAAAAGTTGCCTGATACTGACCGCCAAAAAGGAAAGCTACAACGGCAAAAGCGCCACATCCGGCCGCATAACCACCCAGGGAAAGGTATATTTTACGCACGGAAAGATAGAGGCCAGCATCAAATTTCCACGCACGGCCAACGGCCTGTGGCCGGCATTCTGGATGATGGGCAACGACATAACACAATCGAGCTGGCCAAGCTGCGGAGAAATTGATATTGTGGAAATGGGGCACGCAGACGGCATAACCAACGGCACACAAGACCGCTATTTTAACGGAGCCTGCCACTGGGGATACTACGATGCAAGCTACAGCTACCCCAACTATGCCCAACACGCAACCAACACGTACGGCATGCAGGACGATTTCCATCTGTTCACCCTCTATTGGGATGAAAATGCACTGAAAATGTACCTTGACCAAGACAAATACCCAACCGTTGCACCCTATTTCGAGATGGCAATCGACAGCAAGGACGGAGATTGGGCGGCGGGAAACTATTTCCACAAACCATTCTTCCTGTTGTTCAACCTGGCAGTCGGCGGCTCTTTCCCGCAAATCTGGAACATCAGCGACGTTACGGCACTCGACAGCGGCGAAGCCTGCATGTACGTGGACTACGTGAAGGTCTACCAGCTGGGAAACAACGATGAAACCTTCGAAGGCCCGGCCAATACAACCGCATCGGCAACCGCAACCCGTACTGAAACCATTCGCTGCTATCCCAACCCGAGCCGTGATTTGTTTGCCTTTGGCCGCACGGTGCAAAGCCTTGAAGTATTTAACCTGACCGGCGCAATCGTATACAGCGCCCGGAACGTCAGCGCCATTGACGCCGGCAACTGGCCCAAAGGGACGTACATAGCCCGAATTATTGAAAACAACAACATCTTCCATCTGAAAATGATAAAAGACTAATCATCGACACAACGCATAAAATCAAACAAGTTATGAAAAACAAAATCCTTTGGCTCGGCGCAGTTGCCCTGCTGGCTGCATGTACGCCTTCGGAAGACACCACCGAACGAAAAATAAACCAACTGTTGTCGCGCATGACCTTGGAGGAAAAAATCGGACAAATGAACCAGCTCAACGGCATGGGACTGGCCGACGAACTGACAAGCCAAGTCCGCAACGGACAAGTCGGCTCCATTCTGAACGAAGTGGATGTAGCTGTCGTCAACGAACTGCAACGAATTGCCGTGGAAGAGTCGCGTCTGGGTATCCCGCTCATTTTCGCCCGCGATGTTATCCACGGTTTCAAGACCATTTTCCCGATTCCATTGGGGCAGGCCGCCACCTGGAATCCGGACATAGTGGAAGCCGGCGCGCGCGTGGCTGCCGAAGAAGCTGCGGCAAGCGGCATACGCTGGACATTCTCGCCCATGATCGATGTCAGCCGTGATCCGCGCTGGGGACGCATAGCCGAATCGTACGGCGAAGACACTTATCTGTCGGCCGTTATGGGAGCTGCCACCATCCGAGGCTACCAGACGGACAATCTGGCCAACCCGACGGCCATTGCGGCCTGTGCAAAGCATTTTTGCGGCTACGGAGCAAGCGAAAGCGGCAAGGACTATAACACCACCTGGATTCCTGAAGTGCAGCTGCGCGATGTCTATCTGCCGCCCTTCCGAGCTGCTGCCGATGCCGGCTGCGCCACATTCATGTGCTCGTTCAACGACATCAACGGCATTCCTTCCACCGGCAATACCCAACTGAACAAGGATATCCTCCGCCAAGAATGGCATTACGATGGCGTGCTTGTAACCGACTGGGGCTCTCTGGAACAAATGATACCGCACGGCTTTTGCTCCGACCTGAAACATGCCACCGAAGTGGCCGCCAATGCCGGCGTGGATATGGACATGATGAGCTACGGCTACACGCAATACCTGAAAATCCTGGTGGAAGAAGGCAAGGTCAAGGAAGCGGACATAGACAATGCCGTACGCAACATATTGCGGCTCAAATTCCGCTTGGGTTTGTTTGAAAATCCGTACACTGCCCCAACGGACAATCCGTATTACCGCCCCGAATCGCTCGAAAAGGCCAAACAGGCCGCCATAGAAAGCGCGGTGCTGCTGAAAAACGACAAACAAACCCTGCCGCTCCAAAATATCCGGACGCTTGCGCTGGTCGGGCCGCTCGCCGATGCCGGTGCAGACCAGGTAGGCACCTGGTGTTTCGATGCCGAACCGGAACGCTGCGTTACGCCCGCACAGGCCTTCCGCCAACTCGGGCAATTCAACCTGATTGTCGAGCCCGGACTGACATACAGCCGCGACAACAACCCACAAGGCATACAAAAAGCCGTGGATGCCGCCAGACGCGCCGATGCCATCGTGTGTTGCGTGGGCGAAGAAGCTATTTTGTCCGGCGAAGCCAAATGCCGCGCCGACATTTCCCTGCCGGGCGGACAAACAGAGCTGGTCCGGCAACTCAAAGCCACCGGCAAACCCCTCGTGCTCGTTGTCATGACCGGACGCCCCCTGACCATCGGCCCGGAAACGGAAATGGCCGATGCCGTGATTTATCATTTCCACGCCGGAACCATGGCCGGCCCGGCACTGGCCGAACTGATTACCGGCAAGGCCGTCCCGTCGGGCAAACTGCCGGTCAGCCTCCCGAAAATGGTCGGACAAATACCCATTTACTATGCGCACAAAAACACCGGCCGCCCGGCCTCGAACACCACCCTGATAGATGACATCCCGGTGGGCGCACCGCAATTTTCCATCGGCTCCACCAGCTACCATCTGGACGCCGGCAGCCGGCCCCTGTTTCCGTTCGGCTACGGGTTGAGCTACACGACATTTGCGTACGCCCCTCCGGTGCTGTCGGACAGCGTGCTGACGCGCAACGGGAAAATCACCGTAAGTTGCCAAGTGAGCAACACCGGCCCGTGCGATGCGTACGAAACCGTACAGCTGTACACCCGCGACCTTGTCGCCTCGCTGTGCCAGCCGGTACGCCTCCTCAAGGGTTTCCAAAAGGTGCACATCAAAGCCGGCGAGACAGTCACCGTTTCGTTCGAGCTGACGGAAGCCGACCTGGCCTTCTGCCACAACGACATGCGCAGCTATGCCGAACCCGGCGCGTTCCGGGTATGGATAGCCGCCGACAGCCAACAAGGCACACCGGCCACATTTACGCTCAGATAGGAGATATGTCTATTCGGAAAAATAAATGAAATACCAACTTTTAATCTTCTTTATTATGAAACACACATTTCTAAAACCGACATTGGGCATCGCAATGTCCTTCTTGACACTGAACGTATGGGCACAGCCCACAACATCAGCTACCACACCACCCGAATACAGCGCAAGCAAACTCATTTCGCTATACAGCGATGCCTACACCCAAAATGTAGGTTGGAATTTTGGAGAATGGGGAAGCGGAACAAGTTACGAAGAGATACAAATTGGCAGTGACAAGATAGCCAAATTTACCACTACGGATCTGGGGTATTTCGGTTGGGAATTTACATCCGATGCCAATGCCGCCGCCATGACCAATTTGCATTTGGACATTTGGATAGCAGAAGAAACCACTTTCCAGCTATTCCCCATCTGCCGGACACAACCATCCGGCGAAAAGTATTTGGAAGTAACTACACAAGCAGGAGAATGGACCAGCGTCGATTTGGATCTGGATGATTACCGGAACCAAGATCTGGATCTTTCCGGAATATACCAGTTCAAATTTGCCGAATTGAGAAACACGGTGATATATATCGACAACGTGTATTTCTACAACTCCTCCGCAGAAGAAGATACGGAAAAACCCTACAACCTATCGGCTTCACTGGTTTCCGTTTCCTACTTCAGCGCCGTGATAGCCTGTTCGGCCACCGACGATTCCGGCGCAGTCAACTTCACCATTGAGGATACGGACAACAACATCCAACAGACCAGCGGCGGCGCATCCGGCTCCACAACCGAAATCACCATTAACAATCTGCAACCGGGAACAACTTACAGCTTTACCATATCCGCATCGGATATGAGCGGCAATGTGTGTGACACGGAAGCCACAGTAGAGGCTACCACGCTTTCGTTGCCGGCAAGCGCTCCCACCCCGACACAAGATGCCGGCAAGGTTCTGTCCATCTACAGCGATGCCTACACAGCTGCTACAACATTCATTGTGGGTAGCTGGGAGCAAAGTACCAGCGCAACCGAATGTGAACTCGGCACAAACGACAACGCATATCTGCTGACAAACTTCAACTATCTCGGCTGGGAACTGAACGGCAATGTAGCACCGTTCGATGCAAGCAACATGGACTATCTCCACATTGATATTTTCACACCCAATGCCACATCGTTCAAGATTACGCCCATTTGGGGTAACGGCAACGAATCGCAACAAGACTGTACGCCGCTTACACTCAACACATGGAACTCGTTCGACATTCCGCTGAGCGATTTCACCGGCATTGATCTGGAAGATATTTACCAGATAAAAATGGTTACAGAATCGACCGGCACAACCGTTTTTGTGGACAATGTATATTTGTGGGAAACCGACGGGACAACCACATCCATTCAGGCGGCAGGCAATCAGCCTTTCTTGTCAGTAAAGCATCGGAACGGTCAGATGGAAATAACACTTTCCGAGCAAGGCACCATACAAATATTCAATGCTTTGGGCGCTTGTATCTACACAACAACCGCCCGAAACGCAACCGTCAGTCTGCCGGCCGGTGTCTACATTGTCAGGTCAGGCAATTGCATACAGAAAATAGCCATGCCATAATACCGGATAAAAAGTAATGGAATGATGCACCCCTTGGTCGAATGAATTTTTTTCATAATCCGGCAGGATAAGCACTGTCGGGGGCTCGGA
>CAYUYS010000025.1:0-14519 GCA_964449415.1 uncultured Paludibacteraceae bacterium
GGGTAGGTGTTGCCGGTTAGTAAGGCGTTTTTTCGTCGTTGGCTTCCCATTCCCGGAAGGCCTTGATGGCTTCTTCGGGCAGCAAGCGGATGGCTTGGACGCGCCTTTCCGCCGGAGGCAGATCTATTTCCTTATATATAAAGGAATCGTCAAATCCGATTTTGCCGGCATCGGCCTTGCTGTTTCCGTAAAATATCTTATCGATGTGCGCCCAATAGATAGCGCCCAAACACATGGGGCAAGGTTCGCACGAGGTGTAAATGACGCAGCCCGACAAATCGAACGTTTTCAGTATTTCGCAGGCCTGCCTTATGGCGGCAATCTCCGCATGTGCAGTCGGATCGCAGTTGGCTGTTACGCGGTTGGTGCCGATGCCTACCACCTGGCCGTCCCTTACAATGACGGCACCGAAAGGTCCGCCGCCTTTTTTTACATTTTCGCTTGACAAATTAATGGCCATGCGCATAAAGTCTTGATCGTTCATAAATAACCTCCTTTTTTATTGTTGGCTTCCGGGGCCGGACAAGTTTTTGTGTGCTCTTTCCCTGCCTTTGCCCGGCCCCGTTGCCGGATAAATAAACAATGACAAAGATAAAACAAAAAAAACGGAAACTCCGATGTTGCTTAACAACAGTTTCGTTTTATTAGTCATCGTATTCAGTTGTTGTCATCCGGCAGGCGTGTTTTTCATGCCGTTTTTGGCATTGTACTTTTTGTCACTTTTTGGGTATGCAGCGGTTTTGCGTTTGCGTAATGAACAAAACTTTATATATTTGCCTGGTATTCCTTTTGGAGAAAATTTTCATCCAACATTTATATCTACTTTTATTATGAACGACAAAGAATTATTGCAAGAAGTCATGCAAAAAGCCCAAGTGTGGCTTGATGGTAATTATGATGCGGAAACGAAGGCCGCCGTGCGCGCCCTGATGTCTGCGGAAGACAAAACGGAGTTGATAGAGGCTTTTTACAAGCAACTGGAATTTGGAACGGGCGGGATTCGCGGCATTATGGGTGTCGGCACCAACCGCATGAATATCTACACGGTAGGCGCAGCGACGCAAGGTTTGAGTAATTATCTGAAGAAACAGTTTGCCGATTTGCCCCAAATAAGCGTATGCATCGGGCACGATTGCCGCAACAACAGCCGCAAGTTTGCGGAAATATCGGCGGATATTTTCTCGGCAAACGGCATAAAGGTGTATCTGTTCGAAGACCTGCGTCCCACTCCGGAAATGTCTTTTGCCATACGGCATCTCGGCTGCCAAAGCGGAATTATCCTGACCGCCAGCCACAATCCGAAAGAGTATAACGGTTACAAAGCCTACTGGAGCGATGGTGCTCAAATGATTGCCCCGCACGACACGGCGGTAATTGACGAAGTGAACAACATCCGGTCGGTGGATGACATTCAGTTCGCGGGCAACAAAGAGCTGATTGAAATCATTGGGGAAGAAATAGACAAAGTGTACATTGAAAAGATAAAAACACTGACCCTCTCGCCGGACAGCATAGCGCGGCACAAGGATATGAAAATCGTGTACACGCCGATTCACGGTACCGGTGTGCGTCTGATACCGATGTGTCTGAAAGAATTCGGTTTCACCAATATTATTCCTGTTCCGGAACAAAACGTGGTGAGCGGCGATTTCCCGACGGTGATTTCTCCGAATCCGGAAGAACCGGCCGCCTTGTCTATGGCCGTAGCCAAAGCCAAGGAAACAGATGCCGACATTGTCATGGCATCCGATCCGGACTCTGACCGTCTGGGCATTGCCGTAAAGAATGATGCCGGCGAATGGATACTCTGCAACGGAAACCAAACCTGCATACTTTTCACCTATTATATTCTGCGTCGTTGGAAAGAACTGGGCCGGCTCACCGGCAAGGAATTTTGCGTAAAAACCATTGTGACCACCGAAGTGATGCGGGATGTGGCCAACAAAATGGGCGTGGAAATTTTTGATTGCTACACAGGCCTGAAATGGATTGCGGCCGTTATCCGCGAATTGGAAGGCAAGCGCAAATTCTTGGGCGGCGGCGAAGAAAGCTACGGCTATCTGGCCGAAGATTTTGTGCGCGACAAAGATGCCGTTTCGGCTTGTGTGCTTATGGCGGAAATTGCAGCCTGGGCAAAGGACAACGGGAAAACCTTGTTCGAATTGTTGCAGGACATTTATATAGAAGTCGGTTTCGGCAAGGAGAAAGGCATTTCCGTAGTGCGCAAAGGCAAATCGGGCGCGGAGGAAATCCAGCAAATGATGCGCGATTATCGCGCGAATCCGCCCAAGGAAATAGCCGGGTCGAGAGTAGCGCTCATTAAGGACTATCAGACGCTCACGGCCACCGAAACAGCCACAGGCAAAACCGACAAACTCGATTTTCCGTGCACAAGCAATGTGCTGCAGTTCTTCACGGAAGATGGCACGAAGATTTCCGTTCGTCCTTCCGGCACGGAGCCGAAAATCAAGTTTTATATCGAAGTCCGCGGCACGATGAACAGCCGTGCAGATTATGCGGCAGCCGACAAGGCGGCGGCTGAAAAAATCGATGCCGTACGCGCATCTTTGGGTGTATAATTGCTCAGCTAATCCACGCATTTGAAAGCCACAACGTCAAATATCCGAGCAAGGTGTTTTTCGTTGTGGTTTTTGTGTTTTTTCAGCACACACGCAAAATAACTGTGCATTTTGAGGAATAAAAAACCTAAATCCGTGTTAAAACGGTTGTTTTTCGGAATAAATGCGCTACTTTCGCGAGCCTTTTCTTTGGGAAATTTTAATTTATGGCCCGTACAAGGGTAAAAAAATGTACTAATTTTTTTAGTGAGAAAATGAAAGATATTTTTGAAACAATCAAATCGATTCCTGGTCCGTTAGGACAGTATCAAGGCAATGCCGATGGCTATTTTATGTTTCCGAAGCTCGAAGGAGAAATCGGCCCGGAAATGGTTTTCAATGGTAAGAAAGTGTTGAACTGGAGTTTGAACAACTATCTGGGTTTAGCCAATCATCCGGAAGTAAGAAAAGCCGATGCGGAAGGCGCAGCCAAATTTGGTCTGGCCGCTCCGATGGGCGCACGCATGATGTCCGGCGATACCGTATACCACAAGACGCTGGAGCAAGACTTGGCAGATTTTGTCGGCAAGCCGGCAGCCTATTTGATGAACTTCGGTTATCAGGGCATGGTATCCATTATCGATGTAATGTGCAGTCGTTTTGATGTCATTGTGTATGATTCGGAAGCGCATGCCTGCATCATGGATGGTATTTTCCTGCACAAAGCCAAAGGCGGCAAGAGTTTCGTGTATCCGCACAACGACATAGACCGCTGCGAAAAAATGCTGAAAATGGCCGAAAACTACATAGAAAAAGAAGGCGGCAAAGGCGGCATTCTGGTTGTAACGGAAGGTGTTTTTGGCATGGCCGGCGATTTGGGCGCGTTGGATAAGATTGTTGCCTTGAAGAAAAACCACAGTTTCCGTATTCTGGTGGACGATGCACACGGTTTCGGAACCATGGGCAAAACCGGTGCCGGAACGCCCGAGCATTTCAATTGCCAGGATGGCATAGATCTGCACTTCTGTACTTTTGCGAAAAGTATGGCCGGAATAGGTGCCTTTATCGCTTCGGAGCGCGAAATTGTGGATCATCTGCGTTACAACATGCGTTCTCAGATTTTTGCCAAATCCCTGCCGATGCCCATGGTTATCGGTGCCATGAAACGTCTGGAGCTGTTGAAGACAGAAAATTCGTTGCGCGAAAAACTCTGGACAATCACACGTTCCGTGCAGGAAGGCCTGCGGAGCAAAGGCTTCGATCTGGGAAATACGCAGTCGCCCGTTACGCCGGTCTATTTCAAAGGAGGCGTAGGCGAGGGTACCAATATTGTCGTAGACCTGCGTGAGAATTACGGCATATTCTGCTCTATCGTTGTCTATCCGGTTGTGCCGAAAGGCGTCTTGATGCTCCGCATCATACCGACGGCCGTACACACACCGGAGCATGTGGAACGCACCATCAATGTGTTCAGCGAAATCAAGGAAAAACTGGCTGCCGGTTACTATAACCGCGAAATGCCAAACATGAACCTGATAAACAAAGGGTAAATTTTTGAACATGGCATAAACGCGCAAAACCGACACAAACCCTGCAGGTCTTTGTGCATTTGTACGAACCTAAATATGCAAAGCGAACCTATGAAATATCAACTCAAATGTAAGGAATGCGGTTCTGTCACGCCGGATTTTGCCACTTGGTTCAAACAGGAACAAGCATGCCCCAAGTGTGGAAGCAAGCATTCGGAGGCGGAGTATTTCACCGACTATGCCAAACTCAGGGATGTCTTTCAGAAAAAGCCGGAAAACTTCTGGGCTTATTTTGACTTTCTCCCGCTTACGAACAGGGAAAACATAATTACCTGCAACGAAGGCACGCCCGACTTGGAAAGATGGAGTTTCCTGGAAAATTTTGCCAAGAAGCAATACGGTCTTGATTGCAAGGTCTTTGTCTGTCGCAACGACTTGAATGGCGGCACGCAGACCTTTAAGGATGTGGCCGCTGCCTTGGGTGCTTCGATATTTCAGGAAAACGGCGTGCGCGAATATTGCGTGGCTTCCACCGGCAACACAGCGACGGCTTTTGCCAAATACTTGGCGCTGGCGGGCATAAAATTCACCAATTTTGCGCCATCAGACATAAATCCGGATTCCGTGGAAGAGATTCGCGCTTTGGGTCAGCAGGTTGTTTTGTCGACCGGCAACTATGCGCAGGCCAAAAAGGAAGCAGCCGATTTTGCGTCGCAGCATCATGTGCTTATCTCCACCGGCAATATTGACCCCATTCGCGTGGAGGCCAAAAAAACGATGGCTTTCGACTTTATGCGCCAGTTGGGGCAATTGCCCGATGTGTATATGCAGGCCGTTGGCGGCGGCACCGGGCCGATAGCGTTGGACAAGGGCGTTCGGGAATTGCAAAGTCATTTTTCCGGCGTGAAAACACCGCGTATGTTGCTGGTTCAGCAAGACTTGTGCGACCCGATGGTTCAAGGCTGGGAAACGGCGCGAGCCAAAGGCTTTCCGGATGGGTTCGAAAACGAATATCCTACCATAGCCAATCCGCAAACCAAAGTGTCTATTCTTTCGGCCGGTGTCCCGACTATGTTTCCTGTCGTAGCGCCCATTGTCCGGAAAACTCAAGGAGATTTTCTGCGCGTCAAGGAAGCCGAATTGCCGGCTTTCGCCAGGAAAGTATTCGATGAAATGGGAATTTATCTCGGGCCTGCATCCATTGTGTGCATAGCCGGATTTTATCAGGCACTTGCCCAAAACAAAATCAACGAAGGCGAAACCGTATTGCTCAATATAGGCGAAGGTGCCGGCCGTGCATCGGCTTTTGTGGAAAAGACCCGGGAAGCCGACCCTTGTGCGTTGAGCTGTCTGTCGGAAGAACGCGCTTTGTAATGTTAAACCAATTTAAGACTGTGTCCTCATGGGAAGTTTATATGATTTATTAATACAGGATGTCCGTTTCGAGGAATCCCTGAAGGCATGTATGAATTGCGGTGTCTGCACGGCCATTTGCCCTGCAGCCGAGTTTTATCCGTATGATCCGCGGAAAATATGCGATATAGTCCAACGGCGGAACGAGGAAGAAATAGAGGCCATGCTCCGTTCCGACACAATCTGGTATTGCGGCCAGTGCATGTCGTGCAAAACGCGTTGTCCGCGCGGCAACGTGCCCGCAGCCTTGATCAATATATTGCGTAAGGTTTCCCAGGAACTGGGCTATTTTGCCGAAAGCAGAATGGGATGTCAGCAGAGTAAGTTGGTCGATGGAATCGGGCAGAATATTCTGGAATTGGGCTATTGTGTGCATCCCGACCGCGTGGATCCGGACAAACATGTCGAGCAAGGGCCTGTCTGGAAATGGTATCGCGAAAACATCGAGGAAATTGCGCCGAAATTAGGTGCCAACTACCACGGCGATGGCCCCGGAGCATTGCGTACCATCCGGAAAGAAACAATGGAAGAGATACACAAAATATTCGAGGCGACCGGTGGCATCGAATTGATGGAGCAAATCAAGCGCGAAGTCTCGGAAGCAACCGAATCCTAAATAAACAATAAAACAGTTTGAACGATGAAACGGTATTGGAATGAATATCAGAAAGAGATAGCTGATGACAAATTTTTCTATGAGCGGAGTTGCATCAGGCAGACTTTCTTTCCGGGATCGGAAGCCGCTTTCCTGAAAATATTGCGCGAAGAATTGGGCAAGGATATTTACGATGAACCCAACCTGCATACCTGTACAGGCATTGGCTATCATACGGATATTGTCCCCTTGCAGACAACCATGACGATCGTGGCGCGGCTTTTCGCGCTGATGACCGAGGCCGGTTACGAAAATTATGTTCCCTCGTGTGTGACCTCGTTCGGCGTATTCACCGAAATGGTGGAAATGTGGAAACACAATCCGGAATTGCTGGAAAAAACGCGCAAGATTCTGTACGATACAACCGGGCGCACTTTTGAAATTCCGAAAAATATTGCGCATCCATCGGATGTTATCTTCAAGTTCCGGTATGAGCTGAAGCCAAAAATGAAATATCAGTTGGTGAACCGTTTTACGGGCAAACCGCTCCGTGTGGTTGAACATATCGGGTGTCATTATGCCAAGGTGTTTCCGAAGGCCGGCGTTGGAAAGGCGGAATTTCCGTATGTTTTGGCCGGCATGATAGAAGCGTGGGGTGGCGAAGTCATCGATTATCCCGAACGTCGGCACTGTTGCGGTTACGGTTTCCGCCAGTATCTTGTGCAGGAAAACCGCGGTTATTCAATCGCCAACTCCAAAAAGAAATTTGAATCGATGGAACCGTACGAGCCCGATTTCATCGTGGCAAATTGCCCCGGTTGCTCCATGTTTCTCGATAAATGGCAGTACACAATAGCCGAAATGGAAAACAAAACCTATGACAAAAACGGTTGTGGCATTCCGGTGCTTACGTACGAAGAAATGGCAGCCCTGCTGCTGGGCTACGATCCTTGGAAATTAGGTTTGCAATTGCATCAGGTGCAGACAGAGCCGTTGCTGAACAAGATAGGCATAGCCTACAATCCAAATGAAAAATTTACAGGAGTTTCCGGCAAGATGCTTCCAAGACCGGAAAAGCCGCATAATCTGTTGGTATAAAAATGGAAAACAGTATGAGTGACAAAAAAACGACTACGCAAGTGGCAGTAATCGGAGGGGGACCCGCCGGTATAGAGGCTGCCTGTGCTTTGAGCCGCTACGGCATTCAGGTTTCTCTGTTCGAAGGGCAATCAGCTTGGGCCCATAATGTGGAGAACAAGTTCAAATTATTTCCCGATTTTTCATCCGCGTCAGAGTTGGTGGAAACCTTGTCGCAAAAGTTGGCAGAGAGCAGCGTCGCTGCTTTTCCGGGGACGGAAATTGTCGCGTTGGAGAAAAAGAAGGATCTCTGGGCATTGACCGACAACCAAGGAGAGACGCATACGGCAAATGTCGTTCTGCTGGCCACCGGTTATGAGATATTCGATGCCAAACAAAAAGAAGAACTTGGCTACGGCATTTATGAAGGTATCATAACTTCCATTGACTTGGAAGCCATGCTGAAAACCGGCAAGATCACAAACGTTGTGGGTGAACGGCCGCAGTGCATTACCTTTTTGCAATGCGTGGGTTCGCGCGACGAAAAGATAGGAAATCATTATTGTTCAAAAGTCTGCTGTGTGACGGCTGTCAAGCAGGCAATTGAAGTAAAAAAGATGTCGCCGGAAACCGATGTGTTTGTCTTTTACATGGATTTGCGCATGTGGGGACAAGGTTTCGAAGAACTGTATCGGGAAGCTCAGGAAAAATACGGCATCCGTTTTGTGCGGGGTCGAATTTCGGAGGCGGCCGCTACATTTGACAACCGCGTGCAAATCAAGGCAGAAGACACATTGGTCGGGCAGCCTTTGAGAATGAGCACAGATCTGCTGGTGCTGATGGTAGGCATGGAAGCCTCGTGCGGCACGAAAAAACTGGCGGCATGCAGTGGAATAAGCGGAGAATACGGTTTTGCGCTTAGCCGGTCGCCGCATTTGGCCGATAATCAAACTATCCAACAAGGATTGTTTGTGGCCGGTGCCTGCAAGCGGCCCATGAGCATTTCGGATGCAGTGAGCGATGCGCGTGCTGCAGCCGTAGAGATTGCAGAATATTTGAAAAACGCTTCCTCTAAATAGATGAAAGTATGGATTTTGGATTTACCATAGCGAAACCACGTTCCATTGAACCCACAAAAACCGGCAAGGAACAACTGGGGCAACTGGAAGAGTTGGTACCTACATTCAGGCGTTGCATGAACTGTGGAGGTTGCACGGCAACGTGTTCGGCAGGCCAGTTTACCGACTTCAACATTCGGAAAGTGCATAACCTGTACCGTTGGGAGAAGTACAAGGAATTGGACGAGGAACTCCAAAAGTGCATGTTGTGTGGCAAGTGTACGCTGGTTTGTCCGCGCGGCGTTAATCTGCGCTCACTGATCATACACTTGCGAAAAGCCTTGAACAAGGACTATTTGCCAAGTGATTTTCAGCTTTTTATAAGAAACAACAACCAATAGAACCACAAGTTAATCCAATTTTATGTCTGTATATTTTCATCCTTTCATATTACCTTTTTGCATAGGCACATTGGTCTTGTTTTCGATCATTGCCGTAAAATTCTACCGATGGATAAGTACGCTTGACCGCAAACAGACGAAAAACGTCTGGATGTCGTTGTTTACACACCGCATTTTTCCGGCCTTATGGCGGATAATCAAGGAAATAGTGAAGGAAGTGTTGTTGCATGTAAACATAACCAAGTACAATTGGCGCATGGGCTACATGCACAGGAGTATTGCATTGGGATGGTTTTTGCTGATTGTCACCGGATTTTTGGAATCGTTGTTCCATTTCAGGGGCGGTGTCCATCCGCCATGGATGGGTATCTTTTTCCGGTTCTTTGTGCGTGACTACACTTACGGTGTTTCCCGCGTCTGGGCCAATGTGATGGATTTACTTCTGCTTTATGTCCTTTCCGGTGTGTTTATTGCCGTTTGCAAATCGATTTATTCGCGTGCGGTCGGTATGCGCAAAAACACCAAACTGCGTTGGTTCGACATCTGCCTTCGTTATTCTCTGTGGCTGATATTCCCCCTGCGGTTATTGTCGGAAAGTTGCACGGCGGCCCTGACCGGCAACGGCGGTTTCCTGACGCAGGGAATCGGAGATTTGCTTCCTGTGGGATTTGCCTACTTCATGGAAGTGCCGTTCTGGACAGCTTACTCTTCCTGCTTGTGCGTTTTCTTTGTGCTGTTCCCCTTCTCGCGCTACATGCACATTTTCACCGAGCCGCTTTTGATTGTGTTCCGCAGTCTGGGTGTGCGCGAAAGCAGCCAGCCTACCGGATATACGCGCATGGAACTGAACGCTTGTTCGCGTTGCGGCATTTGCATAGACGGGTGTCCGTTGGACAAAGAATTGAAGATAAACGATATACAAGGCGCGTATCTCTTGCGTGATGTGCGTCACGGTTTGCCACACCGCAATGCCACCGAGAATTGCCTGATGTGCGATCAGTGTGTGGTGGACTGCCCTGTCGGGATAGAAATCAACGAAATACGCAAGCAGGAACGCAACAAGGGCGCACTGGATACGCGCGACAATTACCGCTTCTTGGATTCCATACAGTCGTTCAATGCTATCGGGCGTGTGGCCTATTTTGGCGGTTGCATGTCGCATTTGACGCCGGGCATAACCGAGTCGATGAAAAAAATCTTGGATGCAGTGGGGCAGAAATACTGGATGATGGACGAGGACAAGACCATTTGCTGCGGCCGTCCGTTGTTGCAGCAGGGATTTATAGCACAAGCAGCCGAATTGCGCCGGAAAAACGCCCGCCTGATTGTGGAAAGCCGTGCGCAATTTCTGGTGACTTCCTGCCCGATTTGTTACCAGTCGTTCAAGAAAGAATACAATCTGCCGATAAGGGTCATTCACCACACCGAGTATCTGGCGGCTTTGATACGGTTGGGCAAGCTGAAACCGCACAAAACCGATTTGAAGGTAGCCTATCACGACCCGTGCGAATTGGGACGCGGCTGTAATATCTACGACGAACCACGTGAGGTGCTGCAGTCCGTAGCGGAACTGACGCATGTACAGAAAGAACGCGAATACAGCATTTGTTGCGGCCACAGTCTTGGCAATACGGCCTTGGATGTAGAAAAACAGGACAAAGTGCGCGATGCGTCTTTGCGGAACCTCATGGCAGGCAAGCCGGATGTGATTGCTACGGCATGCCCCATGTGCAAGAAAGCTTTCCTGCATGGCAGGCAGAACAAAGTAAAGGATGTGGCAGAGCTTATAGCAGAACAGTTGTGAGAAAATTCAATTCCGTATTGATTACAGGTGCGGGTTCCGGCATTGGCGAAGCCATTGCCGGCCGCTTTGCCCGGCAAGGAAGCAGCCTGAGCCTGACGCTGATCGGGCGCAATGCGGAACGTCTGGAAGCTGTCACCAAACGGTGCATTGCCCTTGGTGCTAAGGCCCGGTGGCGGCAGGTAGATATGTCAGATCCCGATTCCATCGATGCTTTTGTGGATGAGTTGAAGGAGCAGAAGCGTGTTTTCGACTGCCTAGTGCTAAACGCCGGCATTTCGCAGCGGGCACTGACATTGGAGACCGATTTCAGTGTGGACCGCAAAATCATGGAAACAAATTACTTCGGGCCGGTCTGTCTGACCAAGAAGCTGGGATACATGCTGAAGGACAATCCCTATACAGCCATTGCGGTCACCAATTCCATTTCCGGGCTGTTCGGATTTCCGTTGCGTTCGGCGTATTGCGCGTCCAAACATGCCTTGTTCGGGTTCTTCGAAACGCTGGAACTGGAAAACGACAACATACACGTCACCTTCCTTATTCCGGGACGCATCAACACACCTATCAGCAGAAGCGCAGTTCTGGGAAACGGAGAGACCTACGGACAAATGGACAGCGGCCAGGCCAACGGCTTGGATGTGGAAAAATGCGCGGAGATAGCCGTCAGGGCCATAGAAAAAGGCAAGCACCGGCAGCTTATCGGCGGCAAGGAGTTGCTGATGGTGCATTTCAGGAAATGGATGCCGCCCTTGTTCCGCTTGTTGGCACGTAAGGTAAGCGCAACCTGATGCCGGATACGATTGGATAGTAAAACGAAATATGAAAGAGAAAGTTATTTGCGGAATGCAGCAGGTAGGCATCGGCGTTGAGAACGTGCACGAAGCCTTCAAGTGGTATATGGAAGCCTTCGGGTGCAATGCCAAGATTCTGGATGCACAAGGCACGGCCGAACGCATGTTGCCCTACACGGGAGGAAAGCCACAGGACCGCTGGGCGGTGCTGGCCTACAACCTGCGCGGCGGCGGCGGCTTTGAAATATGGCAGCCGCAAGGACGCGACTTGCGCTACTTGCAAGAGCCGGTGCGCTTGGGCGACTTGGGCATCCTGTGCGCAAAAGTAAAGGCGAAGGACATACGGCGCGCCTACAACCACCTGAAGCAGGTTATCGGGGCGGAAGTGCTTTGCGAACCGACAACAGCCTTGTCGGGCAGGCAGCACTTCTTCATGCTGGACTTGTACGGCAATCTCTTCCAAGTAGAGGAGGACGATTACGTTTTCATTAACCAAGACAAACCCACCGGCGGTGCCAATGGCGTTATACTCGGGGTGTCGGATATGGAAAAATCCATGGCCTTCTACGGCAAGTTGCTGGGCTTCGACCGCGTGGAATACGACCAAACCGGCGTGTTTGAGGATTTGCGAGGGGTGGAAGGGGGCGACAAGCGGCTGCGCCGCGTCATGCTGAGCCGAACTAAGCCCATGCAAGGGCCCCTCAGCGAAATAATGGGTACCGCCCACATAGAATTAGTGCAGGCGCTGGAAGGCACGCCCAAGAAGCTGTACGAAGGACGCTGGTGGGGCGACCCGGGCTTTATCCACCTGTGCTTCGATGTGCGGAACATGCAGGCCGTAAAGGCCGATGCCGAAGCCCTCGGACATCCGTTTGTGTGCGACAGCGGCGCGGACTTCCAAATGGGAGAGGCCGACGGACACTTCACCTACGTGGAAGACCCGGACGGCACGCTGATCGAGTTTGTGGAAACCTTCAAGATCCCCCTCATCAGAAAGTGGGGCATCTACCTGCACCTGTCCGGCAAGGACGACAAAAAACCCCTACCACGCATCCTAACCAAAGCCTTGCGCTTCCTGGAAGTGAAAGTTTGATACCGACATGTTGAGCAGCGACAATATCGTACTACGGACAGAAAGGCTGGTGAAGAAATACGGCAAACGCACCGTCGTGAACGATGTCAGCATAGAGCTGCATCAAGGAGAGATAGTGGGACTGCTGGGACCCAACGGCGCGGGCAAAACCACCACCTTCTACATGACCACAGGACTGGTAACGCCCAACGAGGGCCGCATCTTTCTGGACGAAACCGACATTACCGACTACCCCATGTACAAGCGCGCCCAGAACGGCATAGGCTACTTACCACAGGAAGCCTCCGTATTCCGCAAGCTGTCGGTGGAAGACAACCTGAAGGCCGTACTGGAAATGACCTCCTTCTCCAAAGACTACCAAGCCCAAAAACTCGAACAACTCATCAAGGAGTTTAACCTGGGACACGTGCGGAAGAACCTGGGCGACCGCCTCTCCGGAGGAGAAAGACGACGCACGGAAATAGCCCGATGCCTGGCCATAGAACCCCGCTACATCATGCTCGACGAACCCTTTGCAGGAGTAGACCCGATAGCAGTACAGGAGATTCAGGACGTGGTGTGGAAACTGAAAGACAAGAACATCGGCATACTCATAACCGACCATAACGTGGACGAAACACTGATGATAACGGACCGCGCCTACCTGCTCTTCGAAGGCAAAATCCTCTTTCACGGCACACCCGAAGAACTGGCCGCCAACCCCATAGTGCGGAAGAACTACTTAGGACGAGACTTCGAACTGAAACGAAAAACCCGCCCGAACGACAACCCACCCGCGTGAACAACACCCTTACCATATTCGGAAGCGGCTCCTCCCTGCCTACGCGAACCAACTTCCCGAGCTGCCAAGTGCTGGAACTGCGCAACAAGCAGTACATGATCGACTGCGGAGAGGGCGCACAAATCCGGATGCGACAAACGCACTTCCGTACCACACGACTCGGACACGTGTTCATCTCACACCTGCACGGCGACCATTGCTTCGGCCTGATGGGACTTATCTCCTCCTGGGGGATGCTGGGCCGCACCTCCGAGCTGCACGTACACGCACACCCCGACCTGCAGCTGCTGCTCTCCCCCTGGCTGCGCTACTTCTGCTCCCAAATACCCTACAAAGTCATCTTCCACAACATCGACCCCACCCGGCACGCACTCATCTACGAAGACCGCACCCTATGCGTCCACTCCCTCCCCCTAAAGCACCGCGTACCCTGCTGCGGATTCCTCTTCGAAGAAAAACCGCAAGACCGGCACATCCTGCGCGAGATGATCGACGCCTACCAAATACCCCTTGCCTACATACCCCGCATAAAGAAAGGCGACGACTTCCTGCTACCCGACGGCACACGCATACCGAACAGCCGCCTCACCACTCCCCCAACGCCGCCCATACGCTACGCCTACTGCTCCGACACGGCCTACAGCCCGGAACTCATACCCCTGCTCCGGGACGTGGACTGCCTCTACCACGAAGCTACCTTCGAGGAAGCCTTCCTCCAACGGGCGCGGGAAACCCGACACAGCACCGCCCGACAGGCCGCAACCATCGCCCGCCGGGCCGGCGTCGGGAAACTCATCATCGGGCACTTCTCCGCCCGACACAGCAACCAACAAACCCTCCTCGAAGAAGCGCAAGCCGTGTTCCCCAACACGGTGCTCGCCCAAGACGCAACCACCTACCCCCTTGCCCACAAGGCAAAATAAAAGCCGCAACCGGTGCGGCACAACCTGCCCCACCCGCGCGGCACAACCCTTGCGCCCGGAGCGGCGCAAACACCCCGTCAGAACGGAAGGCCCGACCCATCATCCTCCGGCGCAGCCGCCCCATCAAAAGGCTCTAAGTTGCCCACCGGGGCCGCCGGCTGCTGCTGCGCCTCCTTCTCCACCTTCCACGCCCGGATAGTGGTGAACCAACGGCCGTTCCACTCCCGGCTCTCGATGTCAAAACTCACCGTAACCACATCGTCCAGGGCCAAAGGGTATTGGTCCACCTTCTCCCCAAACAAGTTAAAGCACACCTTGCGGGGATAACTTCCGATGGTTTCCAACACGTAGTCCTGCGCCCGCCAGGGCCCGTTGCGCCCCTCGCCCGTAGCCAACGGAAGCACTGCAATGATTTTCCCTTTTATTTCCATAGTAATCCGTCTTAATTGTCCGGGCAAAGATAGCGAAACCCCCGCGTAGGGGCAAGTGCAAAACA
>CAYUYS010000026.1:0-12154 GCA_964449415.1 uncultured Paludibacteraceae bacterium
AGACCCTTTTTAGTGCTTCATCTGTAGATGAAGCGCCATCCGAGCTATTTTTAGGGGAAATTCTGCCGGATTATGAAAAAAATTCATTCAACCAATAGGTGGACCATCTTTTTACCCGAACCGGCGGTGCATATCGTCAAAACGTGCCACAGTTTCCTCGCCGAATTTCTGCAGGCTGGTACGCGCCTGTTCTGCGGTTTTTTCTTCCGTCAACCGTGTTTTCGAGAAAAACTTGTCGGCGTAGCAAATGATTTGTTCTTCGATGCTGTCGGGAAAGTAATCGGCCGGCGGAATGGGAAGGCCGGCCCGCTCTATTTGTTGCTTGCTGATGCCGGTTCCCGTATGGCGTTCTGCAACGCGGGCGTGAACCGGCAGGCCTTCTTGGCGTAACAGTTCCGCGCCCAAATAGCCGTGTTCTATGTATTGATGCGTGCCACGACACCGGATGCCGGGGGCATTGCACAGGATAATGCCAATATCGTGCAACATGCCTGCTTCGGCAATGAAATGCCGGTCTGCCTGCAATTCGGGATGTCTTTCTGCAATTTCCAATGCTTTTTGGGTGACTTGCCGGCTGTGTGTAACCAAAATGCGATACAGCTCGCTTTGCGGATCGTAATATTTTTCTATGATGTTCAGCGGATTCATGCTATGCTTGCTGTATGTTTTTTGTCTGCAGACCGTTGAGCATATCTCTGACCGGCATGCGCTTTTTTCCCGGCAGCTGTATTTCCAAAAGGTCTATGTAGCCATCGGCAACGGCAATTTTCAGGTATGTCTTGCCATCGGTGGCTACGTGTCCCGGTTGTTCGTTGTGGTTCCGGGTTTCCGGTCGGGCAGCATGAATTTTGACAGTTTGTTTTTCTCCTTCCACATACCATTCGCACCATGCGGTCGGACCGGGGGCAAGTCCGCGTATGAAATTATGGACTTGCTGCGCCTTTTTTGTAAAATCGATTTGACAGGTTTCTCTGAAAATCTTGGGCGCGGGCGTCAGGGTGTCAGTTTCCAATGTGTCTTGCGGAACGGTGGTTACGTTGCCGGACAGAATCAGGTCTACGGTACGTGTTACCAGTTTTGCACCCAACATCATCAGGCGGTCGTGCACGGAACCGGCGTTTTCATTTTCGTCGATGTCCGTGCTTTCTTGCAGGATAATATTCCCCGTATCGATTTCGTGTTTCAGGAAAAATGTGGTCACGCCGGTTTGTTTTTCGCCGTTTATGACGGCCCAGTTTATCGGTGCCGCGCCTCTGTATTTCGGCAAAAGCGATGCGTGCAAATTGAATGTTCCCCAACGTGGCATATTCCATACGGCTTCCGGCAGCATTCGGAAGGCTACCACTATTTGCAGGTCGGCCTTGTAGGATGCGAGTTGTTGCAGAAAGGCTGCATCTTTCAGCTTTTCCGGTTGCAGGATGGGTAGGTTCCGGCTTAGGGCGAATTGCTTGACAGGCGAAAATTGTATTTTGTGCCCGCGTCCGGCCGGCTTGTCCGGCATGGTAACGACGGCAACCACATTGTAGCCGCCTTCAACCAGTGCGCGAAGGCTTTCCACGGCAAAATCGGGCGTACCCATGTATACGATGCGCAAATCTTCCTTTTTCATGACAAATCGGGTTTGGCTATTTTTCGTTGATGCGTGTGTCCACACCCCACAGCAATTTGTTTTTTAATGAATTGAAAAATGAATGGGAATCCTGTTTGACCACTTTTATGGTGTAAGGTGCTTTTTTTATGGTAAGCTCGGTTTCCTGCCGCATGATTTGCGAGCGTCCGTCTATGGAAACCAGGTAGCTGTGTGAACGACTTTTGATTTTCAGGCGGATTTCCAAGTCGTCGGGTATGACCAGCGGCTTTATGTTCAGGCTGTGCGATGCAACCGGACTGATAATGAAATTTTGGGTTTGCGGAACCAGTAACGGCCCTCCGACGCTCATGTTGTAGGCGGTAGAACCGGTTGGTGTGGCTATGATGAGGCCATCGGCCCGGTAGGTATGCAAATGTTCGTTGTTGATAAACGTGTCTACGCTGATCATGGAAGACAAATCCTGTTTCAGCACAGCCACTTCGTTTAATCCGAACGGATAGCCTTCTTCCGAATGGTCGGACCTTATGACTTGCAACAACGAACGCTGTTCTGTGGTGTAATTGTTGTTCAGGATATCCAGCAAAACGGTCTCTACTTCGTGGCTGCCAACGTCTGCCAGAAAGCCCAGCCGTCCGCTGTTGATGCCCAATATCGGAATGTTTGTATCTCTGATTTTGGAAGCGGTGGTCAGGAAAGTGCCATCTCCGCCTATGCTTAATGCAATGTCGGGCAGGCGGCCCGCTGTAGGATTGAAAGGCTCTCCAAAGGTGCTTACCCGATCCTTTATGGCGGTGTACAACTCGGGTTCTATCAATATGTTTACCTGTTGCGATGCTAAAAAACGTATGACATTCACAACCTGTTGGGCGGTTTCTTTCCGATATGTATTTCCAAAAATAGCAATGTCCATATAAAGAAAGATTTCAACTCGGTTTGTTTTCGGCAAAAGTACATCTTTTTTATGAAATACGTGTCGCGCACACTCTACAGACACAAGCCGGGTGTTACAATAAAGATTTTATAACACATCAGGCACGCCGATTCTGCAAAAGACAAGCCTTGTCGTGTCTGTTTTTTTTGTACATTTGCACCCAAATACCTAAATAGGATGGTTTGATATGACAAAATTGAGCGTAAATATAAACAAAATAGCCACTTTGCGTAATGCGCGTGGAGGAAATCTGCCGGATGTCTTGCGCGTAGCCACGGATTGTGAGCGCTTTGGCGCAGATGGCATAACTGTTCATCCGCGTCCGGACGAACGCCATATCCGCTACCGGGATGTATACGACCTGAAGCAGATAGTAACCACTGAGTTCAACATAGAAGGTTATCCGTGCGAGAAGTTCGTGGAGATGGTCAAGACCGTAAAACCGGCTCAGGTGACTTTGGTTCCGGATGCGCCGGGCGATTTAACGTCACACGAAGGCTGGGACACCGTAACTCATTTAGACTTTTTGACGGAACTGGCGACAGAACTCAAACAAGCGGGTATTCGCGTGTCGATTTTTGTAAATCCGGAACCTCGTATGGTGGAATACGCCAAACGTGCCGGTGCCGACAGGGTGGAACTGTATACGGAGCCTTATGCTTCCTTGTATCACAGCGACCGAACACAGGCTGTGGCTCCTTTTGTGGCGGCTGCCCGGAAAGCCCGTGAGCTCGGTTTGGGGCTGAATGCCGGCCACGATCTGAATCTGGACAATCTGGCTTTTCTGAAGGAAAATATTCCGTTTATGGATGAAGTGTCTATCGGACATGCCTTGGTTTGCGATGCCTTGTATCTCGGCTTGGAAAAAACCATTCAGGCCTACAAAGGATGTTTGGTGTAGGGAAATGAATTTAAAAACAAATAAAACACTGTAGAAAATTAAATACACGATTATGAATATACTCTGGATTTTATTGCAAGTGCAAGATGTTGCTGAGGTGGCAACACTGATGCCGGAAGCTGTGGCGGAACCGGAAAAAATGAATTTGTGGACAATGACTTTGTATGGCGGCCCCATCATGATTCTGCTGGCATTGATGTTTGCCGGAGCCGTTTACATGTTTATTGAACGGTTATTTACCATAAACAGGGCCTCGAAAGAGGACAAAACCTTTATGGACAGGATAAAGGACTACATTTATGATGGTAAGATTGAGTCGGCGCTAAAGTTGTGTACGAGCGTGAACTCTCCTTCCACGCGTATGATAGAAAAGGGTATCAGCCGTATCGGACGCCCGATGAACGATGTGCTGGTCGCCATTGAGAACGTGGGCAATATTGAAATAGCCAAGTTGGAAAAAGGATTGGTTATTATGGCTTCGATAGCAGGCGGTGCTCCTATGTTGGGCTTTCTCGGAACGGTGCTGGGTATGGTAAAGACATTCTACAACATGGCTCAAAGCTCGGGCGGAACCATAGAATTGAGTGCATTGTCAGAGGGAATGTATACGGCCATGGTCACGACAATCGGCGGACTGATAGTTGGCATTCTGGCCTATTTTGCCTATAATTACTTGGTTGCCCGCATAGACTCCGTTGTACGCAAGCTGGAAACACGTACCATGGAGTTTCTCGATTTGCTCAACGAACCGTCAAAATGATTGTAAAAAACTAAAATTCAGATATTGTGGCACTAAAACGTAGAAACAAGGTAGAGGCAACTTTCAGCATGTCGTCCATGACGGACTTGATTTTCCTGCTTCTGTTGTTTTTTGTCATGGCAAGCACCATGTCATCTCCCAACGACATAAAAATAAATCTGCCGCAAAGCAAGGCAAAGACCACAACCCAGGCTGTGGTTGCGAAGGTGTCGATTGATGCGCTGGGCAACTATTACGTCGCATACGGCAAGGAAAAACCGATACAAATTGAACCGGATGCGCTGGAAGCCTGTCTGGTAGAGATCGCTGCACAAGATTCGAGCGTGTATATCGCTTTGCATGCCGACCAAGATATTGCCTACAAGGAAGTGGTGCGTGTGCTGGATATCGCTAACCAACAAAAGTTGAAACTTGTCATTTCCACGAAGAAATCCAAATGAGCAAATCACAAGTATATGGCATTATTGGCTCGTTCGCATCCTGTTTGTGTGTGTTGCTGATTCTGTTGTTCGTGTATATAGATGTGCCTCAGAAAGAAGAAGATGAGGGCATTCTGGTCAGTTTCGGCGATGCGGAAATGGGTGCCGGATACGGCGAATGGCAGGAAATTGCTTCCCTGGCGGCCGCACCGCCACCAACGCCTTCCACACCGGCCAACAGCGAAATGATGACGCAGGAGGATGAACCATCGCTGGAAGTGCCGAAGCAAAGCGAAACGGACAAACGCAAGCAGGCAGAGCAGGCGGAGTTGCTGCGTCGGAAACAACAGGAAGAACAAGCACGCATTGAGGCAGAGCGTCGGGCACAAGAGCAGGCAGAAGCCGAGCGTAAACGCCAGCAGGAAGCCATAGACAAGGCGGCAAAGTTGGGCGGTGTGTTTGGCAGCAATCAGGGAAGCGACGGCAGCGGAAATACACGGGGCGATGGCCGGCAGGGAAATCCGGTCGGACAAGGTTCTTCAGGTGGAAATTCCTGGTCGCTCAACGGTCGCTCGCTCAACGGCCGTCTGGCCGAACCGGTGCACAACACGAATGTAGAAGGCCGGGTGGTCGTGGTTATCCGCGTGAATGCAGCAGGCCGCGTGATCAGTACATCCGTCGGACCCGGTACTACCATTTCGGATGTTTCGGTGCGCAATGCAGCCATTAAGGCCGCGCAGCAGGCACGCTTTACCGCGGGAACCGGCGAAGTGTCCGGAACAATTACTTATAATTTCAAACTGAGATAACCCAATAAAATAACTTTGTACAATTATGGTATACGTGTTTTTAGCCGATGGTTTTGAGGAAATAGAAGCGATTGCAACGATTGATTTGCTGCGTCGTGCGGGAATAGAAGTATGTACCGTATCTGTTTCGGAGAATGCATGTGTAAATGGTGCACATGGTGTAACGGTCAAGTCTGACTGTCTGTTTGCCGCAAAGGACTTTGCCGATGCGGAAATGTTGGTATTGCCGGGCGGGATGCCCGGAACGAAGAACCTGGACGAACATGCCGGTTTATGCGCTTTGCTGAAACAATTCGACGCAGAAGGAAAACGCCTGGCCGCTATTTGTGCGGCACCTTCCATTCTGGGACGTTTGGGCATACTGGATGGCAAGCAGGCCACATGCTATCCCGGCTTCGAGCCGCTCTTGGGCGACAGCTTCGTTGGCGGCGTTGTGGTGGAATCCAAGAATGTGATTACGGCAAAAGGCCCCGGAGTAGCCACAGATTTTGCCTTGGCGATTATCAGCGAGTTGAAAGGCGAGGCAGTGGCCACCGAGGTAGCCGATGCTGCGATTCTGTAAGTTTGCCCTTGTTCGTATTTCTATACCTTACAGCCTCATTTGTTTCGTATGGCAATTGTGATTTTGCATGGTGGCCGTTTGTATCGTAAACCCGCGTTGGGTGTATGCTTGTGCGTATGCCTGTTGTTTTCGTGTCTGTCATCGCTTTTTGCGGCAGGAGGGAAGCGAACCGTAGTTCAGCAACCAACTGCTCCCGGTCATGTGGTGTTCGACTATTATTATTACGCCGCCGTTACGGCCATAAACAACAGAGAATATGACAGCGCGTTATCGTTGCTGCGTTTTTGTATGGCGTTGCAGCCAAAGAATGCGGCCGCCAATGCCATGCTGGCACTGCTTTACGAAGCCATAGGTTCGGATGAAGCGATGGAATGCTATGCCGTTGCCATTGAGTCTGAACCGGACAACTGGGTATACAGAAGGCATTATGTGGAAGCACTTTCGCGGCAAAACCAACTGCAGCAGGCAATTGCAGTCGTAGCGGATGAATTGCAACGCCATCCCACCAACGAGGATGCCCTGAACGTAATGGCCATCTTGCACAAAGCCAACAGGCAATACAAGGCTTCTATCGATGTGTTGAACCGGTTGGAAAAACAGGTGGGCATTTCGGAGTATGTTTCCATGGAAAAATACCAATTGTATATGGCACTCGGAAAATTCTCCAAGGGTATTGCCGAAGTAGACAAACTGATAGCCGAATTTCCGAACGATGACCGCTACCAGGTATTCCGTGGCAATATCTATATGCAGCAGAAACAACCGGAACAGGCATACGCCATCTACCAGAAAGTACTGGCCGAAAATCCGGAGAACCCGTTCGTCTACTTGGCGTTGGCTGAATATTATCAGCAGCAGCATCGGCCGGAACAGGCCTTGAATGCCATAATGAGCGCATTGGAAAACAAACAGCTTGATCTGACAACCAAACAGCGGATTTTATTGCAATATGTAGACAAACTGATTGACAGCGAAGAACATACGGCGGAAATCGATACTTTGTTGCGTACCATGGTGGAGCTGTATCCTTTGGAAGAACAGGTATACGGCTTTTATGCAATATTTTTGCAGCGCAAAGGCCGTGATGCGGAAGCGGAAACCATGCTGCGTACCATGCTGGATATAAATCCCAAAAACAGGGAGACGTGGGCGCAATTGGTAGACATAGTGCTGAGGCGTGAAGACATCCGGGGTGTTGCGGATATACTGGAAGCCGCGTTGGTGGAACTGCCGGATGTGCCGGAATGGTATTTGTTGCGGGCAGCGGCCTGTTACAACCTCGGCGAAATGGATGAAGCCTTGCAAACCTGTTTGACAGCCTTGGAATATATACCGGAAGGTTCAGACAGAAGGGCCGATTTCTATGTGCAGATAGGCGACCTTTATTTTAAGAAAGGACAGAAAACCGAGGCCTTTGGTTATTATGAAAAAGCCTTGGTGCTGGCTCCCGGAAACTTGCTGTTGCTGAATAATTATGCCTATTATCTGGCTGTGGAAAACCGGGAACTGCAACGTGCCGAACGCATGAGTGCCCGCACAGTTGAAGTGGAGCCGCAGAACGCAATCTATTTAGATACGTACGCGTGGATATTTTTCCGTCAGGGGAATTTTTCACTGGCCAAATTTTATATAGAACGCGCTATCGACAACTTGCGGCAGAATGAGCAGATGAATGACCCGGAAATCTGGGAACATTACGGCCTGATTCTGCTGGAAACCGGCGATGAAACAAAAGGCATGGAAATTTTGCGGAAAGCACTTGAGCTGGGTTCTGAAAATGAAGAAATAAGACTATTGTTACAAGATACGGAATGAAACGTGTAGGATACATATTGTGTGCGTTGCTCGTCTTGTGCGGCAGCTGCAAGTCAAGGCGTTTTGTGGAACGGGGAAAAGCCACGGATGAAATGTTTGTACAGCAACTTCTGGAAGCTGTCCGCGCAAACGAACCCCGATTTGACCAAGCGCAGGCCGGCAAAATCAACGCCAGTTTGACCTATCAGGAACGCAAGATGACTTTTGGCGGAAGCATCAGCATGATTACCGATTCCCTGTCTGTGTTTTCCGTGCAGCCCTTGCTGGGCATTGAATTGTTCCGCGCCGAACTCGGGAAAGACTCCTTGCGGGTGATTGACAAAATGAACCGCCGCTATGCCACACTGCCGCTTACATTCCAAGGCTTGACCAAGAAACAGGGAAAAACCTTGCAGGACATGGTTTGCAACCGGCTCTTCACGGTGGGAGATGCCGACTTGCTCGATTTCCGCCAAATCGACATGCAGAAAACAGACACGCACTATCTGCTTTCGTTCGACGACCCTGAATACCAGCTGTTGCGTTATACGTATCACATTGATGCGGTTACGTTCCGAATTAGCGAGGCGCAACTCAGGGTGGCCGGCAACTTGGCGAGCATACGCGTGCGATATGACGATATGAAGCCGGTAGACGGTATCGTGTTCCCGCATGCGCTTGATTTTGTGCTGTCCATGCCCGATGGGCAGCAAATTGAGTGTCGCCTTTCGTTGCTGCGCCTGTCGTTCCAAGGCAAGATGAATATCTCCCAAGCCAACGTGAGGCGGTACAAACGAATCTCGTTGTCCGATTTGCTGAGAAAATAAGTGGACGAACATGAAACAGGTAATATTCATTTGTATGCTGGCGTTTGTCAGTGCCGGTATGTTGCCGGCACAGTCTGTAAAGGAGCTTGAAAAACAGCGCAAAGCCACTTTGCAGCAATTGGAAGCGACCGGCAAGTTGCTCAACGAGACCAAAAAGAACGAAAAAGTGTCGTTGAACAAATTGAATATCCTGAACCGCAGCATATCGGAACGCAAACGCCTGATCAATAATATCGGCACGGAAATAACGGCCTTGGATACGGAAATGGCAGAACTGAATGTGCAGAAAGCCGATCTGGAAACCCAATTGAGCCGCTTGAAAGCGGATTATGCACGTTTGGTGCAGGAAACGGCCTATTCCCAGAGCCGTTATGCGGAATTGTTGTTTTTGCTGTCCGCCGATTCATTCAATCAAATGTACCGTCGTTTGCGTTATTTGCGCGAGTTTGCCGATTACCGCAAGGAGCAGGTGCGTCAAATAGAGGCCGTACAGGAACAGATAGCCCAGAAAAACGAGGCTTTGTTGCAAAACCGGCAGAGCAAGCAGGAAGTGCTGCAACTGAAAGAACGTGAACACGAGAAACTGGCGCGCGACGAACGTCGGGAAAAATTGATGTTGGACGAGCTGAAAAAGAAAGAGAAAGATTTGCTCGCCCAGCAGAAAAAACAGCAGAAAAAAGCCGATGAGCTGAACAGCCGGATTGAAAAACTGATTGCGGAGGAGATACGGAAGGCCGAAGCCTCCAAAAAGAAAACAACCACTACGGGCACACAAAAACCAACTTCGGCCGAGAGCGCCGCGACCAAGGAAGAGAAATTGCTCACAGGCGGTTTTGAACGCAACAAAGGACGCTTGCCCTGGCCCACAGAAACCGGTTTTATCAGCGGGCGGTTTGGCGTGCAGCCGCATCCGGTGCTGGCGCACGTGACGATTAACAACAAGGGCATTTACATACAAACCAAAGCGGGCGCGACGGCGCGTGCCGTGTACGAAGGCGAAGTCACCCAACGTTTTGCCGTGCCCGGCAGCAACAACGCGGTGATTGTCAAACACGGAAACTACCGCACCGTGTATGCCAACCTGACGGAGATTTATGTGCAGGAAGGCGACAAAGTGTCGGCCAAACAGGCCATCGGGCGGATTTACTGCGATGGCGAAAACGACAACAAAACGGAACTGTATTTCCAAGTCTGGAAAGACAAAAACATAGAAAATCCGGCCCTGTGGCTGACCAAATAAGCTCGGCCCTTACCTTTCCCTGTATTGCTTGGGCGTCAGGTTCACGTGCTTCTTGAAGTATTTGTTGAAAAACGACACGTTGCTGAAGCCCAACGAGAACGCAATTTCCTTGATCTGCTTGTGCGTCGATTTCAATTGCGCTTTTGCGTCGGTCAGGATCGCATCGTTGATGATTTGCGTGGCCGTTTTGTTCGCCGCTTTCTTGATGGTGGTGCACAAGTGGGGTAGGGTGATGCCTAATTTGTCGGCGTAAAACGACACGTTGTGCTCCTGCGTGTAGTGCATGAACACCAGACGAATGAAATCCTTGTGTATTTCTTCCTCGCGACTTCTGATTTCCACCCGGTTGTGGTAGCTTTGCTGGTACAGGTTGGCTACCGACTGGAAAAACAGCGACAGAATGGTGTGTTTTATGTCGGCGTTCAGGCTAACGCTCGACAGCATGCAGGCACTGAGCAATGTCTGGAACGCGTTCTTGTAAAACTCAACCAAATCCTCTTGCAATTCAAAAATCGGTGTGTCTTTCAGTTGGCGGATAAAGTCCGTGCTCAACTGGTGGAAAACCGTGTTCTGGTAGAACGAATACGAAAATCCGGCAAAATAAATCAAGGTGTCCGGCGACACTTCCTGTATTTGCAGGAAAGTTTCGGGCAACATGGTTACAAAATCGCCCGTCTTGATTTTTCGGGTCTCCAAATCGACCTTGGCCGTTATCTCTCCTTGCACACACAGCGCAAAAATACAGGCCTTGATGCGGCACGGAAAGCGTCCGTAGTCATTTAATAATTGACCTGTAACATCATTGCCGGCAATAATATCTACGGGAATATCCAACAGTGGAATTTTCTGATTCATAAAGGGTTCTTGCTGTTTTTGACCCGCCAAAAATACAACCTATTTCCCGAAGGGCCAACAGAAGTCTTAAAATCGGAACATTTTTTCCAAACAAAAGGCTATTGCAGGGCCGGCCGGGATGCCGTACCTTTGCCACGCAAAAAAACAGCACAGAAATGTATACACCGGACTCACTCCGCTTATGGGGAGCGGGTGCGGTCAACCAATTAAACGCAAGAAATATGAGAAAAAGGTTACTTGGATTATTTGCTTTGGCATGTGTGCTTGTCCAGAGCACGAAAGCAGAAGCCTATGTACTGGACTATTCAGACGAACGGAAATTTTCCACGATAAGCGAGGTGGAATATGAGTTGGATGGCGGTCCGGCCGGGTATTTGACATTCGAAGCGAAATGTGTTGCCCTACTGGGCTTTTGGGGAGGCAATTTGTACGTTGCCCAGTCTGTCGATGGAGGAGAAAACTATAGTGACATAACCAATGTTTCGTTCTCGGCAAAAGATACGTATTACAGTTTCGGTCCTTACGAACTGGACAGGAACGCAACCAACGTCAAACTATATACGAAGGTAGGTGCGACCGGGTACAAATACATGCAAAACGTCCGGGTGACTATGGCTTCCTATGTGGAAGTGGATACGGAGGTTTTGACCATGCCCGAAACCGAGCTCGGAACTTCCACGACGGCCTCTTTCACTGTTTCGCACAGCAATGTCGCGCAATTGAATGTAAGCAGCAGCGACAACGCCGTGTTTACGCCCAACATAACCACCATAACCGAATCCGGTGAGGGGGAATACGGCACGACTACCGTGACCATAACCTATACGCCGGAACAGACAGGCGACCACGAAGCCACGATAACCATAGGGAACGGCAACGAACAAGTAACGATGACGGTGAAGGGAACGGCCGTGAAAAAGGCGCAGCAAATTGTATGGAAAGACGGTCTGGATATCTTGCCGCTGGGAGAAATAGTGGAGGATGCCGCCACGGCCACGTCCGGACTGGAGGTTACGCTGGCTTCGAACGATGAGAGTATCATTGCCGTGGAAGATGGCAAACTCGTGGCGATAGCGGAAGGCACGGTCGCCGTTACCGCCACACAGACCGGGAATGAGCAGTGGGATGTCGCATCGGACACGAAAACAATCACCGTGACCGAGCTGGAAGTGCAAACCATCACCTGGGAGCAAAACCTGCTGCTGTTGAAATTGGGCGACGATCCCATTACGCTGAATGCGCTGGCCTCGAGCGGACTGGAAGTAACCTACAGCAGTTCGGATGAGAATGTGGTGAGTGTGTCGGGCAATACGCTGACCGTTGTAGGGGTGGGCACTGCCACGGTGACGGCCACACAGGCCGGAAACAACGTATACGCGCCTGCCAGCATGACCAAATCCGTGCGTGTGCGAGAGGTGAGTGATGGCTGCGACGAAGTAGCACTGGCCGACGCTTCCTCCTATAG
>CAYUYS010000026.1:12254-14279 GCA_964449415.1 uncultured Paludibacteraceae bacterium
CTTACGTTTACCGTTACCGGCACATTGACCAAGAAAATCAGCGACATTTATGTAACGCAGGCTACCTATCTGGAAACGGACCAAGCCGCCATCAGCGGGGAGGTGGCTGCCGGTACTGTTTACAACGAAACATTGACCGTGAACTATTCCAACCTGCCGGACCTGATTACTGTCTCCCATACCAACACGGACTTTAGCCTGTCCACCGATGAGTATTTCGGTGAAGGCTGTGGCGACTTCGGCAGCCAAACCATAGGCATTTCCTACCTGTCGGAAAGCATAGGGCAGGTGTCGGACACGATTGTGATCACTTGCGCCGAGCAAACCCTGAACGTGCCGGTTACACTCAACGTAACCAAGCAGACACAGGCCATCCACTGGGAGCAAGACCTGACGGCAGTGACCATACAGGACACCGTACCCCTCACGGCCAGCTCGAGTGCCGGTTTGGATATAAGCTATACTTCCAGCGATGAGGCGGTGGCCGTGATTCTGGAGGGGAACATACTGGCCTTTGCCGGCGAAGGTGAGGCGGTAATCACTGCCTCGCAGGAGGGGAACGACCTCGTCAATGCCGCACAGGCGATGACGAAGAGCGTGTCCGTCACCCGCATTGTGCCGACCATAAACACCCTGCCCACAGCCGGCACCCTGACCTACGGGCAGACACTGTCCGAGTCCGCACTGACGGGCGGCGAAGCATCGGTAGCAGGTACGTTCGTCTGGGAGAACGAAGCCCTGACGCCCGACGCGGGGGCAGAACAGAAATTTCCCATAGCCTTCGTTCCCGACATCCCGGCGTTCTACGAGACGCTGTTCGATACGGTGGCGGTGAACGTGAACAAGGCTTCCCAAACCATCAGCTGGGAACAAGACCTGCTGCTGCTCAACGCGGGAGATACCATCGTGCTGCAGGCAGCGGCCACCAGCGGCTTGCCGATAAGCTACTCGCACGAAGCCGCCTGCATCTCCATAAGCAACGACACCCTGATAGCACTCTTTGTGGGCAACGGCTCCATTGCGGCCGCACAAACCGGCAATGACAATTACCTCTCGGCCGAGGCAGTCACACAGAGCTTCTCCATCCTGGCGCAAGGCGTGTCCGTCATTTCCATGCCCGAAGCCTCGGACATCACCTACGGGCAAACGCTCTCCAACTCGGAGCTCACAGGCGGCCAATTCTCCATAACGGGCACCTTCCAATGGACCGACCCGACCCTCCGCCCCGATGCCGGCACACAAAAGTATTCCGTCAGCTTTGTCCCGGACGACACCTCCCTAAGCGACATCCTGCTCGAAGCGAGCGTGACGGTGAACAAAGCCACGCAGACGGTGGAGTGGGAGCAAGACCTCTCCAACATGTACGTGGGCGACACCGTGATGCTGGACGCATCGGCCACATCGGGCCTGGCGGTGTCCTACGAGATTGCCGACAGCTCCGTCGTAACGCTGGAAGGCCGCGCGCTGATAGCCCTGAAAGCGGGGCAGACAAGCGTCAAGGCCTATCAGGACGGGAATGACAACTACGAAGCGGCGAGCGGCATGCGGCTGTACGTAACCGTCACCGACCTCGCGGCCGAGCCCGAAACCGGCACCGGCACGGACACCGAAACGGACTCCGATCCCGAGACCGGCTCCGACTCGGGCACCGAAACCGACGACTCGGACACCGGCACCGAAACCAACCCGTCGACGGCACTCGGCGCGACCGATGCCCCTGTTGCCCTCCGGGTGTACCCCAACCCGGCCTCCGACGCGCTGCACATACAGACCGACGCCGCCCTGCGCGAAGTGCGGCTCTACGATGCCGCCGGTCGCCTCATCCTCTCCGAGCCATCGGCGGGCACGCAAGCCACCACCCTGCAGGTCAGCTCCCTGCCTCGCGGCGTGTACCGGCTCTGCGTCCGCACCGATGCCGGCACGGCGGTGAAGGCAGTCATCTGCCGCTGATGCCGCCCCTCCGGCACCCGGCACACCGGCCCGACACTTGTTGCGGCCGGTTTTTCTTTATTCGCCCGCACCAAT
>CAYUYS010000027.1:0-14005 GCA_964449415.1 uncultured Paludibacteraceae bacterium
CAAAGGTAACATAAGTATCGCAAATACGAAACGTTTTTATCTATTTCTGTCTTACTTTAGATAAAAACCCCAATTTACCGCAATCCGCACGCATTAGTTATTATCAGGTTAGTTTATTTGTCAAAAAAAATCCCCGACTCTCACGAGCCAGGGATTTCTCACATTAATTCACTAACCATCAAAAAATCCATTATGTAAGCAGATACGATAACCTTAAGTGGTTTAATTGTACCACGATGCAAATGTACAGGTTTCCGCGTTCCCGTGTGTGGACAAAATGACGGATATGTTGTGTCGTTTTGACAAAAAACACCTGCAACAGTGGTTCTCTTGCAGGTTTCCGGGCATTTTATTGGTGTTCCGGCCGGAGTAAGTCGTTTACTGTCTTGACCGGATTGAAAGTTTCGGCAGGCACTTCCACAAAAATGGTGTTCCAGTCGCTCATGGAACCGTTCCACAATCCGGGCAGTTCCAAAGCCTTGAGCGCTTTTCCGTTTTTTGATTTTTCGGAAATGAAACAGGTGTTTTTATCCACATAATCGGGCAGCCGGAACTTTTCACCCCGGTAATTGCGCACACCACAAACCAAATCTACAGGATTGAAGTGGGTGGCTTGCTGCATCATGGACTTGTCTTGTATCTGGGAGCTTTCCAAGATCTGCGGTGAAACGCTACCATCCGGGTTTACCGTCATAAATGGCCCGCCGCCGGGTTCTCCGGAGTTCCTGACCATGCCGCATACGCGTATCGGACGGTTCAATTTGCGGAACAGATAGGCAATCAGTTCATCGCGGCTCAGGTCACCAATAGTGTCTAAATGGTTGTTCAGGCGTTCTTCGCAGAATTGGCGGATAACCGCCAGTTTGGCATCTGCTATGTCTTTGCTCTCGAGTTCTTTCAGGCAGGCAAAGGTCTGTTTTTGTATGCTTACCAGAATGCCGGCAATCAGTTGTTTGTATGTAATGGTTGGTTCTTTGAGCCGGTCCGGCACGATGTTGTCAATGTTTTTAATGAAAATGACATCGGCGTTTATCTCGTTCAGGTTCTCAATCAACGCCCCGTGTCCTCCCGGGCGGAACAGGATTTTGCCGTTTTCCCGGAAGGGCTCGTTATGGGCATCGGCGGCAATGGTGTCCGTGCTTGGTTTCTGTTCGGAAAAACTGATGTTGTATTTGATGCCGAACTTCTCTTCGTATTCCGCCAAGTGTTCGGCTATGTGCTGCTGGAACAGGGCGCGGTGTTCGGCGGAAATTGTGAAATGTATGTTCACAACGTTTTGTCGCGTGTTTGCATACAGCGCTCCCTCTACCAAATGCTCCAATACCGGTGTCCGCTGTTCGGTGGGGTAGGAGTGGAACTTCAGCAAGCCCTTGGGCAGTGAACCGTAGTTCAGGCCGTCAATTTGGAGCAAGTGACGAACGATTGTTTTCATTTCGCCGGCAATCATAAGTTCGTTGACGTTTTTGCCTTCGTATTTTGTGCAAATCTCGTTCAGGTCGTCGTAAAAGGCAAAGTGATTGATTCCGGCAAAGAATTTTCGGATAGCATCGTTTTCGGCACTTTCCGGATGGTCGGCATACTCAAATAGGTCTTTGAACATGCGGCTCGCGGCTCCGGAGGCCGGTACGAATTTTACAACGGTATGGTCGCTTTTGAGGTAATGTTTCCATTCGTTCAGGAAATGGCTCGTGTCGGTTTCGTCAATTTGCATGATACCGTTGCCAATGGAGGCCGCCGACCGTATTTCCAATGCAGGAAAACCTGTGGCAAAGGATTTTAGCTGTGCTTCCACTTGACTGATATCAATTCCTTTTTGGGCAAACTGTTTTTTGTCTTGCTGTGTGAAATTCATAATGCGATGAAATGTTAAGTTAAAAATGTCTTGGAATAGATTTGCTTCCGACAAAGATAAGAAAAATGAATAAAAAATCAACCATGCGGAAACGATGTAAATCTTACGAAATGACCTTACTGATGTATTTACGGGGGTTTATATGCCTAAATATGCGTAATATGCAATGTTAAACGCACACCAATATTGTCAAATTTTATCCCATAAACGTCATATTTTCCACATTCCATCTCGTATGTCGTCTTACTTTTGCGACGTAAAAGTCAGGGCTGTGTTCTGACTTTGCCGAAACTAATCATTCTTTACTTAATTTTAATAGACAAACAAATGAAAAAAATCAAGCAAAAGGTTTTTGCGCTGAGGGCAGGCATGCTGACGTGCCTGTTTGTGCTTTTGTCCGCGGGCTTGCACGCTCAGACAAAAACGATTTCCGGTACTGTAGTGGATGCTACAGGTGAGACAGTGATTGCAGCTTCGGTTGTTGTCAAGGGTACTACAATAGGAACGGTGACGGATATTGACGGTCATTATACCTTGGAAGTGCCTGCCGATGCGCAGACATTGGTGTTCTCCTTTATGGGAATGAAAACAGAAGAAGTGCCTGTCACGGGCAGTGTAATCAACGTTACCTTGCGTGAAGATACGCAATTGATTGAAGAAGTGGTTGTAACCGGTTACGGAACGACCAAGAAACGAGACTTGGTTACTTCAGTTGCATCGGTGAGTGGAGAACAGCTGAGAGACATTCCGGTGAACAGTGCAGCCGAAGCCATTCAGGGCAAACTGGCCGGTGTGTATGTTACGACAACCGAAGGTTCGCCGGATGCGGAAATCAAAATCCGTGTGCGTGGCGGCGGCTCGCTGACACAAAGCAACGATCCGCTTTACATCGTCGACGGGTTCCCGGTGAGCAGCATAAGCGACATTCCTCCTACGGATATTCAAAGTATTGACGTGCTGAAAGATGCCGCTGCTACGGCCATTTATGGAGCACAGGGTGCAAACGGCGTTATCATAATCACCACCAAAGATGCCAGCACGGTAGACGAAAAAAGCACAATATCAGTGGATTACAACGGTTATGTAGGCTGGAAACGGATGGCAAACAAGTATGAAATGATGAACGCACGCGACTACACTTTGCTGCAATACGAATATGCCTATTTGGAGAGCAACGGGCGTGCAAGCGGTATTGCCACTTACTTCTCGCAATATTTTGACCAATATTATCTTGACAACGGTTCCAGTTCAAGCTACCAGACACCCATAGCGGAGTTGCTTGACTATTGGGGAAGTGCCCAAACCACCGACTGGCAGCGCGCAACTTTCGGACCGACATGGGGCGAAAAACTGAACGCTACGCAGAGCAGCGACCTGGATGGAATGGATAATAACTACAACCATCAAGGTTTTAATTCAAATCATACCGTGTCCATTTCCGGAGGAAACAAGAATTCAAACTTCAACCTCAGTTATAACCGCATAGACGACGATGCCATCATGTATGGCTCCAACTATGCCCGCAACAACATAGCATTCAAGGGAAAATTCAAACCCATCAAGCAAATCACGATAGGAGTTACGGCCCGCTATACCAACACGGAAGTTTTGGGCGCAGGTTCGAACACGGCAGAAGATTCCGGTTCGAAAACACAGTCGCGCGTACGAAATGCAGTGGCTTACACACCGGTTACATTGCTGGCCCGCGATGAAAACACGATCGATGATTTCGAGTCGTATGGTTCGCTTTTCGACCCGATTACAACCATAAATCACAACTGGCAAACCCGGTCGGACGACAAATATACGCTGAACGGTTATGCTTCTTGGAGTTTTCTGCAGAAATTTACCTTGCGCACGGAAGTCGGTTATGAAGGACGCTATCAGACCCGCAACCGTTACTACGGCCCAACTTCTTATTATTCCCGTTCGAGCCCGGCCCCTGCCTTTATAGCCAGTGCCAGCGGTTCCACCGAATCCGGTTCTATGGGTATGGGCAATGTCATTGTCAGAAATGATGTTGACACCCGCCTGCGCAATGCAAACACGTTCGAATACAAAGACAAATGGGGCGACGGACACAACTTCAGCCTTTTGCTTGGAGAAGAAACCATTATTAACCACGGAGAAGAAACCTATTTCTATGGTTACGGCTATGAAACAACCTACACGGGCGAAAACATCTTCAACTACCTGAACCAGGCTACCACATTCGATTATTCCAACACCATCGATGCCAATGACAACATGCTGTCGTTCTTCGGGCGTGCCAATTATGACTATCTGGGACGTTATTATATCACTGCAACCATGCGTGCGGATGCATCCACACGTTTCTCAAAAGGCAATCAGTGGGGATATTTCCCGTCGGTGGCTGTAGCATGGCGTATGAGCGATGAATACTGGATGCGGGCGACAAACAACTGGCTTTCCAACATGAAATGGAGGTTCTCGTACGGTACGGCCGGTAATAACAATGTGGATTTGGGCTATTTGGACTTCAACTATGCTTCGAGCACGACTTCCTACACGGGTGCTTTTGGAGGAGGAACGACAACCATTCTTACCACAGGCGGATCCAGCAAGATTTGCGCTAATCCCGATTTGAAATGGGAAACCACGATTACGCGAGACCTCGGTTTGGATTTCGGTTTCTTCAACGAACGTCTTTCCGGAGCATTGGATTTGTATCTGAACAACACACGCGACCTGATTTTGCTATTCGACCTGCCTGCCGGCGGCTACAATTACCAATATCGGAACATCGGTTCCACCGAAAACAAGGGTATTGACCTTTCCCTTCGCGGTGTGGTTCTCGATTATAGCACCCGGAACCTTTCTTACGGCCTGACGGTTGATGCCAATATCAGCGTGAACCGCAATAAGGTAGTAGACTTGGGCGGCTTGGAAAGCATTGCGGTTAGTTCGAGCTGTTTTTCGGCCAACTACCAAAACAGCGACTATGAGTTCTTGGTAGTAGCCGGTTCTCCTATCGGACAAGTCTATGGTTTTAAGACCGATGGATGGTATACGGCAGATGATTTCAGCAGCTACAATGTCAGCACCGGGCAGTGGCTCGATGAAAACGGCAATATCATAGAAACGCCGCTCAGCACTTCGGGTGCCCGTCCGGGTATGCCCAAAATAGTGGATACCGACGGCGTGGAAGGCATATCCGGCGATGACCGTACCGTGATAGGAAACACGATGCCGGATTTCTCCGGAGGTTTCAGCCTGTCTGCGTATGTGGGCGGCAGTTCTTGGGGACAAATTGATGTGGGTGCAAACTTTACGTATTCCTACGGAAACGATGTGGTTAATTTGACAGCATTGGACTTCACAACCATGTA
Source organism: uncultured Paludibacteraceae bacterium (assembly GCA_964449415.1). GTDB lineage: Bacteria > Bacteroidota > Bacteroidia > Bacteroidales > Paludibacteraceae > CALUNA01. The sequence goes on from CAYUYS010000027.1 coordinate 5,203, forward strand.
CAACAGCTCCAAGTTGCAAAACAAGTTGCAGTCGGTTGCTTACGGAAACCGTTATTCCTTGTTTACCGAAAATGGCGATTACATTCCTGCTTCCTATGCTTCTCTTGCCGTGAACAATGTCCTCTCCGGCGATGCCTATACGGCATTGGCGACAGCCTTGAGCGAAGCAAATGCCACAGCCACGGCAGCCAATCCGATAATGAGCAACATCGCCCTGACCGACCAGTATGTGGAAGATGCATCGTTCCTGCGTCTGGCTACCCTGACAGTGGGCTATACATTGCCCAAACAATGGATCGAAAAAGCACGTATCTCACGCTTGCGCGTTTACTTCCAGGCCTCAAACCTGTTCTGCCTGACCAATTACTCCGGAGCAGACCCCGAAGTAGACACACGCTCCAGCCAGAATCCGTTGGCGATTGGTGTGGATTTCTCAGCCTATCCCAAAACACGCGGATTTAATGTGGGACTTAACCTGTCGTTTTAATTAAAGAAATGGAATCAAGCAATAATATCAACGTTATGAAAAACCTTAGAAATATAATGGCCGTGATGGGAATCCTGATGTTTGCATCGTGTGCCGATTTTTTTGAAACGGATTCGCCGAGCACGTTGGACAAGGAGGATGTGTTCAGCAATCTTACACGTACAGAACAGGCTATTGCCGGTATTTATGACCAGTTCGGTGGAGACCGTTCGTATCGGAACCGTTTGAGTTGTGGCTATCAGGGGCTGAACACGGATATTGAATTCAACAACAAAACCTCAGACAATGAGTATTGGTTGTATAATTATCAGCTAACCGGCAATTTGTCGCGCAGTAGCGGCAGCGACCCGTGGGGCTTTCTGAATACGGCCATTGAACGCGCCAACGATGTGATTGAAGGTATCCGTGAATACGGAGACACCACGAATACGGAATTTGCTTATTTTCTCGGAGAAGCCTTGTTCCTGCGCTCGTTCGTATATCTTGAAATGGTGAAATTCTGGGGAGACTTGCCGCCGCGCTTTGAGTCTTTGTCGAAAAATCCGGATGGTATAGACATCAAAAAAGACGACCGTAACATCATTTTTGAACAGCTCCGCGTTGACTTGAAGCGTGCAGCAGAACTGATGCCTTGGTCGGCAGAATGCCCGGGCTATGCAACCAACTATCTGGGACGCCCGAGCAAAGCGGCTGCACTTGCCTTGCTGGCACGCATGGACTTGATGTATGGCGGCTATGCGTTGCGTCCGGACTATATGGACTCGAGCGGAAATGCGCCTTATGGCGTACAGTTGAATGTAAAGGACGAAGCCTTGCGTCAGGAACTTTATGCAGAAGCCATGGATGCTTGTGCGCAGATAATCAATCAGGAGGATGATAAGTTCCAGGCTACGTTTGAGGAAGTTTTCCAGGATCTCTGCTCGGAAGTGACAACTTATTCAGAAACCGAATACATTTGGGTGATTGATTTCGTCTCAAACGGACGCGGCCAGTTCATGAACTATAATTCATCCACGGTCTCCAACGCAAACTTGGCCGGCGTACTGAAACATTATGTGAGCGGTTCGGTCAATGCGGCACAGAGCATCGTACCCACTTTTGTCTATGCCTTCGAAGAAGGTGATCTTCGGAAAGATGTAACGATATTGCCTTACCGTTGGTACAACGACGATGCTTCGGATAACTATTCCAACGACAGCACCCGTCTGATCATTTTCCCGGAGAGCGAGAACGGCGTGAACCGTTTGTGGCAGCGTCATCAAAATATCGGAAGCTATTTTCTGGGCAAATACCGTTTGGAATGGATGTCGCGCGACTATAACAGCTCATCGAACGACGATGGCGTCGATTATCCGATTATCCGCTACGCAGACGTGCTGCTGATGTATGCAGAAGCCAGCCTCGGACCCGTTACCACGGATATCAATACGGGCAGTATGTCGACCAGCGGAGGCGTTACTTCGGCTACATCCTGCAACCTGACACCCCAGCAAGCCTTCGACAAAGTGCGCGAACGCGCGGGACTGGCATCCAAAGCGCTTACCATCGAAAACATTGTCGATGAAAGAGCCTTTGAACTGTGCGGCGAATATATTCGCAAATACGATTTGATGCGTTGGGGATTGCTGAAATACAACTTGGTGAAAGCCATGTCCGATCTGGCCGACTTGGATGACCACAGGGGTGCCTATGCACAAACCAGCGATTCCATTTGGTTCAAATATCGTTTGGCCGACAATGCGGACGATTACTTGTATTCAGGTGTAACGCAGAATGTATATCTGTTGGACAGCATATACGGGCTGAAAATCGGTGAGGACGAACGTCCGGCATGGTTCAACGAAGATAACGGTTGGGTGGCCAGAAACATCTTCTACAGCTCCAGTGACGATTCGCGTCACTTGGATCCCAGCGAACTGTCGCTGTATTATTCGGAAGAATTGCTTGACAAGCGTCATTATTGGCCCATTTATCGTATCAACGTAAGTGCCAGCAACGGGACGCTGTGGAATGATTACGACTATGGACAATAATTTTTCATAATCAGATAAAGGGACACAAAGCACTTCTTTTCGCAGGGTGCTTTGTGTTTCTTTTCATACAAAAGGTAGTGGATATGAAAACAAGAATTGTATTTCTGTGGTGTGTTTCGCTGGGTTTGTTATTTGCCGGTTGCGATAAGCCGGATGTGCCGGAAACCAACGAGGAAGATCCTGTTTCCGAAACCGGCACCGCACCACGCATAACCACCCTGCGCTATGGCGATGGCGCGGGTGCAGAAACCACAGGCGGACGAGGAGGCAGTGTTTATTACGTCACATCGCTGGAAGACAGCAACGACGCGGGAACATTGCGCTATGCACTCAGCCAGAACGCCACGCGCACCATATTGTTCCGTGTGAGCGGTGTGATAAACCTGAAGTCCCAATTGCGTATACGTTATGGCAACGTAACCATTGCCGGACAGACGGCTCCCGGCGATGGCATTTGTGTGGCCGGTTATCCCGTCGTGATCGAAGCGGACAATGTCATTATCCGTTTCATGCGCTTTCGGATGGGCGATGAAAACCAGGTGGAGGGCGATGCCTTGACGTGCATAAACCGCGAAAATATCATTATAGACCATTGCTCCATGAGCTGGGGAACGGATGAATGCGCTTCGTGTTACGGCAACGCAAATTTTACCATGCAGTATTGCCTGATTGCCGAAAGCCTGTGTAACTCGGTACACAACAAAGGCTCGCACGGATACGGCGGCATTTGGGGCGGACAGACGGCAAGTTTTCATCACAACCTGATGGCGCATCATTACAGCCGCACGCCCCGATTCTGCGGCAGTCGTTATACCAACGAACCGGATTTGGAAAAGGTGGATTTTCGCAACAACGTCATTTACAACTGGTCCGGACTCGGCGGATATGCCGGTGAGGGCGGCAGCTACAACATGATGAACAATTATTACAAACCCGGTCCGGCTACGGATGCGCGCAACAACGAGGTGTGTTATCGTATCTTTGCACCCAATGCAGACGATGGCACCAACCAGCAAGCCCAAGGCGTGTGGGGCGTGTTTTATGTGTCGGGAAACATCATGGAAGGCTACGACAATGTCACGGCAGACAACTGGGACGGCGGCATACAGCCGGATGTCACCAATGCCGTAGGTTCGTTCTCCATAGATCAGATAAAGTCGTTGGAGGCGTTTGACATAACGACCTATACCTTGACGGAGACGGCTGCCGAGGCATACGAAACCGTCTTGTCGTATGCAGGAGCTTCCTTGGTGCGTGACCAAACGGATACACGCATTGTGAATGAAGTCAGGAACCGCACGTATACCTACGAGGGCAGCAACGGCAGTACGAACGGCATCATAGACAGCCAGACGGATGTAGGCGGTTGGGATGACTATGCCTCTGCCGACATACCCACGGATACGGATCTGGACGGCATCCCGGACGAATGGGAAGATGCGTATGGCTTGAATAAAAACTCCCCTTCGGATGCCAAGGCGCAAACCTTGCAGGCGCCGTATTCCAATTTGGAGGTGTATCTGAACAGTCTGGTGGCGCATTTGTATGGAGATGACGAATAAACAAGTAAAGACGATGAAGCGATATTTGATTTGCTGTTTTTTGTTTGTGGGAACGGTTTTGTGTGCCCAAACACCGGCTTTTCCGGGTGCCTACGGCGGCGGCATGTATACGACAGGAGGCCGCGGCGGAAAAGTATTGTACGTAACCTCGCTCGAAGATGGCGAAACGAGCGATGTGGGCACGTTCCGTTGGGCGGTAAGCCAGAAATATCCGCGGACGGTTGTGTTCAAGGTTTCCGGCATCATACACCTGAAACGCAAATTGTCCATCAAGAGCGGCGACCTGACCATTGCCGGCCAGTCGGCACCGGGCGATGGCATCTGCATTGCCGATTATGAAGTGACCTTGGACGCGGACAATATCATTGTGCGGTACATGCGTTTCCGCCCCGGACAGTCTGATTTGGGCACGGAAAGCGATGCCATTAACGGCCGGGGATTGCGGAATATCATTCTCGACCATTGCTCCATGAGCTGGAGTATCGATGAGTGCGCTTCGTTTTACGACAACAAGGACTTTACCATGCAATGGTGCTTCGTTGTCGAGAGCCTGTGTAATTCAGGGCATTCCAAGGGCGCACACGGTTACGGCGGCATCTGGGGCGGCGAGAACGCCAGTTTCCACCACAACCTCATAGCCAATCACCTGAGCAGAGCACCGCGCTTTAACGGATGGAAACGCGCCGGACTGAGATACCGCGCAACCATTGCCGAAGAACGTGTCGATTTCCGAAACAATGTGGTGTTCAATTGGGGAGACAACAGCAGTTATGGCGGCGAAAGTGCCGGACACTACAACATCGTCGCCAACTATTTCAAGCCGGGCATGGGCACGGCCTCGTCCAAACGCGACCGCATTACGCGGGTGGACATGGATAAGAACCGGGCCGACAGCGTGCCGCCCGGACACGGCTTTTATTATATCGCGGAGAATTACGTGCACGGTGCCGACAAGCCGGAAGGAGCTGACTGGTCGTATGTGTCTCTGAAGGATGGCGTGAAGCGCAAAAACTGCTATTCCGCCACACCGTTTGACTACACACCCGTGCTGCAACATGCGGCGAAGGATGTCCTGATGAGCGTGGCTACCTACGGCGGGGCCTGCTATGTGCGCGATGCCGTCGACTTGCGTATCGCGCAGGAACTGATTACGGGCGTGTCGCGCTTCAAGGGCTCGGTGAGCGGGCGCGCCGGACTGATTGACCGCGTGGAGGATGTCGGCGGATACCCGGAATACAACTCGGCAGAAGCACCGGCCGACAGCGACAACGACGGCATTCCCGATGGCTGGTTAGAACAAAACTATCCCGGAAAAACAGCCAACGACCTGAACGAGGAGGGCTATACCTATCTGGAAGTGTATCTGAATGGCTTGGTAGAGCAGATTACGATAGCCCAATATGCGGGCGCAAAGTTGAACTGACCGCCTGCAACGACGCAAGGGCCGGAGTGTCTTACGATATTCCGGCTTTTTCGTATATTTGCACGCCTTTTTTTACGAAGCTTATGTCTGCAGTAGTTGTTGGAGCGGTTATAGTGGCTTATTTCGGTTTGCTGTTGCTGATTTCGTTCATCACGGGGCGAAACCGCGCAACGGACAATGCCGCCTTCTTTCTCGGAAACCGGCAGTCTCCCTGGTGGATTGTGGCCATTGGCATGGTCGGCTCGTCCTTGTCGGGTGTCAGTTTCGTGTCTGTGCCCGGCATGGTTCGCGACATCGATTTTGCGTACATGCAGACCGTGGTCGGATTCTTCTTCGGCTATATCGTCATAGCCAAAGTGTTGCTGCCGTTGTATTACAGGCTGCACCTGACAACCATCTACACCTATCTGGACGAGCGGATAGGTACGCGGGCGCACAAGACGGGTGCCTGGTTCTTCTTCATCTCCAAACTGATAGGCGCGGCCGTGCGCTTGTATATCGTGGCTTTGATGTTGCAGTATTTCGTCGCGTCGCACTGGAACCTGCCCTTCGGGCTGACCGTGTGCATCATCATTGTCATGATATGGACGTACACCTTCCGGAGCGGTATCAAAACCATTGTCTGGACCGACACCTTGCAGACGGTCTGCATGATGGTTGCGCTGGTGCTGATCATTATCAATACGGTGCGGGCGATAGACCTGCCGCCGGGGCAAATAGCCGAAGCGGTCCGCGCCAACGGTTATGCCCGGGTGTTTGTGTGGGACGACTGGCTCAGCAAGCAACATTTCCTCAAGCAGTTCTTCAGCGGTATCTTCATTGCGATTGTGATGACCGGCCTCGACCAGGACATGATGCAGAAGAACCTGACCTGCCGCAGCCTGAAAGACGCGCAGAAAAACATGTACTGGTATGGTTTCTCCTTCATTCCCGTCAACCTGTTGTTCTTGTCGCTGGGGGCTTTGTTGCTGGTGTACGCCCAACAGGGGCAAATCCCGCTGCCGGCTATGTCGGATGACATATTGCCCGAGTTCGCCATCCATTATCTGGGCGGGTGGGTGCCGCTCTTCTTTGCCGTGGGCATTGTGGCGGCGGCTTTCTCCAGTGCCGATTCGGCCCTGGCGGCCCTGACCACCTCCTTTGCCGTGGACATACTCCGCATAGACGAAACGGATACCCAAAAGGCCAAACGCAGCCGCATGCTGATTCACGTGGGCATATCCATCACCTTCGCCGTGGTCATTCTACTTTTCCGAATACTGAACAACACCAGCGTCATTGATGCCATTTATGTGATTGTAAGCTATACCTACGGCCCTTTGCTGGGCATGTATGCCTTCGGCCTGCTGACCAAACGCCGCACCAACGACCGATGGGTGCCCTACATAGCCGTGGCCGCCCCGGTGAGCTGCTATCTGCTGAACTGGCTGACAAAAACCTGCTGGCAGTATGCTTTCGGCTACGAATTGCTTATGCTGAACGGCATGCTGACCTTTGCCGGCCTCTGGCTTGCCGGCCGTAACCGTTTACCCGAAACACCAAAACAGAAACAACTATGATTAAGACAGCCCGGTTTGTGATCTCCAACACGGATGCCGCCAAATGCCCCGCCGGCAATCTGCCCGAATATGCCTTTATCGGGCGTTCCAATGTGGGCAAATCCTCCCTGATAAACATGCTTTGCAACCGCAAGGATCTGGCCAAGGCATCGGCCAAGCCCGGAAAGACCCTGCTGATAAACCACTTCCTGATAAACGATGCCTGGTATTTAGTAGACCTGCCGGGCTACGGCTACGCCTCGGCGGGCAAGTCGGTGCGCGAACGCCTGCGCAAGATGATAGAAGATTATGTGCTGGAACGCGCGCAACTGACCTCCTTGTTCGTGCTGATAGACGCGCGCCACGAACCGCAGCAAATCGACCTGGAGTTCATGGAGTGGCTGGGCGAAAACGAAGTGCCTTTCGCCATTGTCTTCACCAAATCCGACAAACTGAGCCCCACCCGGCTGCGCGAGAACCTGCAGGTGTACCGCGACAAGATGCTGGAAGGCTGGGAGGAAATGCCGCCCTGCTTTATCACGTCCAGCGAGGCCAAAACGGGCAAAGACGAACTGATTAACTACATAGAGCGCATAAATGAACAATTGTAACACCTTGTTTAAAGCCTCTGCCCGGCTGTTTGCCGGCGGGCTGTTGGTCTGCGGCCTGTGGCCGGCGTGCAGCCGCCCGGCCGGCGACGGGAGCACTCCGGCTGCCGCCGGAGACACGATGCACTTGACGCACGCCACCGGCTTTTCCATAGTCTATACCCCTACTTACAAGCAAATCACAGTCTACAACCCTTGGCAGCAGCACGAGGTGTGGGAGCGTTATTACCTGATACGTGACGATTCCTGCCCCACGCCCGACGATGGCAGCCGTATCCGCATTCCGGTGCGGCGCATGGTGGCCACCTCGTGCACGCACATTGGCCTGCTGGCTGCGCTGAACAGGTTAGAGAGTTTGGCCGGGGTCTGCTCGCCGGGGCTGATATACCACGAGCAAGTAAGGCAGCGGTGTGCGGAGGGCCTTGTGGCCGATTTGGGCGATGCCACGGCCGTGAATACGGAGCGAACCCTGGCCCTGCAGCCGGATGTGGTCATGATGAGCGGCTACAACCGGCAGGACAGCTATTCGGCCCACCTGAAGCGCGTGAATATGCCGGTCGTTTCCAATCTGGAATGGATGGAAACTAACCTGCCGGCGCGGGCGGAATGGATAAAGTTTGTGGCGGCGTTCTACGATTGCGAGGCCTTGGCCGACAGCCTGTTTGCGCACATCTGCTGCCGCTACGACAGTCTGTGTGCGCTCGCCACCGGCGCGGGCCGCAAACCCACGGTGATGACCGGCGGCAACTTCCGGGGCACGTGGTACATGCCGTCGGGTAGGGGATACATGGGGCGGCTGCTGGCCGATGCCGGCGCGGACTACTATTATGCAACCGACACCACGACGGGCAGCCTGCCGCTCGGCATAGAAACCGTGTTGGCTCACTTCGCGGAGGCCGATGTGTGGGTAGGCGCGGCGGCCGAAACCTTGGAGGAACTGGCGGCCATGGATGCCAAACACACCTTGTTCAAGGCCTTCCGAACCGGCAAGGTGTACAACTTCAACAAGCGAACCACGCCGGAGGGCGGCAACGACTTTTGGGAGATGGGCGTGGCCCGGCCCGACTGGATATTGGCCGATATGATCAAGGTCTTCCACCCGGAGCTGTTGCCGACGCACGAGTTCGTCTTTGTCCGCCACCTGCCCTGAGC
>CAYUYS010000028.1:0-13721 GCA_964449415.1 uncultured Paludibacteraceae bacterium
GGGAGAGCGGGCAATTATTGAGGGAAATATCGTATCTTTGCGCCGCAATATTTTCCGATATGAAACACGCATATTTCCTTTGGGCTGCGGCGCTGCTGCTGTGCACCGCCGCGTGCCGGGAGTCGCGCCGCTACTTCGACACCGACCCCGAGCCCCTGCCGGTGTCCATTGGGCGGTTCGACCGCCGGTTCCTCACCGCCGACACCGCACACATCCGGGACGCCGTGCGCGGGCTGTACCGCGACTTCCCGGACTTCATGCCCTTCTTTGTGGAAGAGGTGCTGGGCGCGCCCACGTGGGACACGCTCTTTCTGGAGCGGGCCCTGTGCGACTTCCTCGCCGACACGATGTTTGCCACCGTAAACCGGCACGTGCTGGAAACCTTTGCCGACGTGTCGGCCCAAGAGCGCAGCATAGGGGCCGCCTTCGCGCGCCTGCGCACCTTCTACCCCGACACGGAGGTGCCCGACATTTACTTCTTCGTGTCCGGCTTCAACAACTCCTTCCTGATGCTGCCCAACGCCCTGGCAGTGGGCGTGGACATGTACCTCGGCAGCGACTACCCCTACTACGAGCAGGTGGTGTACAACTACATGCGCTACACCATGCGCCCCGGCTGCATACCGGTGGACGTGGTGTCGGCCTACCTGTTCCGACGCTTCCCCTTTGAGATGAACCAACACCGCCTGCTGGACAACATGATCTATCGCGGGCGGCTGATGTACGTGGTGTCCGTGCTCTTTCCCGACGAGGAGCCCGCCGAAGTGATGGGCTATACGGCGGAGCAGTGGCAATGGTGCCTGGACTATGAGCGCGCCATTTGGGGAACCCTGCTCGACAACAGAGACCTGTTCAAGTCGGACGGCATGACCCTGACCAAGTACTTGAACGACGGGCCTTTTACGGCACCCATCTCGCAGCAGTCGCCGGGGCGGCTCGGTACGTGGTTGGGTTGGCGCATTGCGCAAAGTTATATGGAAAATCACCCGGAGGTGACGGTGCCGGAGCTTTTGGCCGAGACCGACGCGCAGCGGCTGTTGGAGCAATCCCGGTACAAGCCCTGAAGGGTGGGGTAGCGGCGCGGGCGGTCAGTTTACCGGCCTGATTTTGAAGCCCCGGTTGCGGAGCAGGTGCAGCAGGCCCTTTTCGCCTCCCAGATAGATGGCGTCGAGCACAATGAAGTTGCCGGGCTTTTGCAGCAGCACCGTCAGGTGGTCGGCCCAGGTGATGTTGCGTGCGGCGTATATTTGGTAGTCGGAGTAGGAGATGGTGGTCTGGTTGTCGGGCATTTGCACTTGGTAGCTTATTTCGGAGAGATGGCCGTTTCTGTACAGGGCGAGCAGGGCCCGTGCCTGCCGGATTTCCCTTTCGGGATACCTGATCAGGGTGAGCAGCTCTTGGGCCTGCCTTTCCGGCGGTTCATGGTCAAAGAGTGCGTAGATGCTTTCCTGTGTGTCGTTCAGGCTTATAATGGTCTTGCCCTGTTCGGCCGCCACGGCTTGGAAGAAGATTTCGGAGCTGCGGTTTTCGTCGTATCCGAGCCATGTTTTGTACAGTTCCGTTTTGTACAGTTCGGTTATGTAGGCGGGTTTGAGCCGTTCCAACGACTTGAGCGACAGCCGGACGGTGGAGGTCAGTGCTTCGTCTATGCGCCTGTACTCTTCGGGGGTGTAGAACGACTGCAGCGGTGTGGCATCCGGCAGCAGGGCTGCCTGCGCCAGCACGTTGTGTACTTCGGCGCTGTTCAGGGCCATTTCCGTAATCACCACGGGGCAGCTGTTGAAGATTTTGAACAATTGGGGGACGGTGTCCAGAAAGGATATGTGGCACAGTTTGTTTGTGGCGAAGATGTAGGAGTGCCCCTTTATGCCCTTGCCGGACACCTGGTAGAGCAGTTGGGCCTTTGCCGTGCAGGCAGCGAGCAGTAGGCCGATAGTCAGACAGAGATGTTTCATAATCGGTGACTTATTTCAGCCGGGTAATCAAGTTGTAGGCCTGATAGATGCCTGCTTCTCCGGCCTTGCTGAGGTCTGTGATGCCTTCTTCCACCTCGTCGATGAAGATGCGGGTCAGTCCGCGGTTAAAGTACGCCTCGGCGAATTCGGGGTCCAGCTCGATGGCTTTGGTGTAATGGTTTATGGCCGCCCGGAAGTCTTTTTGTGTGCAGAGTATGTTGGCTTTGTTGTACCAGGCGTATGTGAAGTCGGGTTGCAGTTCCGTTACTTTGTCGTAGTCGCGCATAATCATTTCGAACTCGAATTTGTAGCGGTTCTCCGCGCTGATGTGTGTGGCTTGTGTCGTGCCGAACAGCACTTTTTCCGGCTTTTGGATTTCTATTTCGTTGGCAGCCGACACATCGTTGGTATTGCTGACGTATTCCATCAGTTTGTAGCGTATGTTGGCGCGGCAGAAGTAGGCCAGTGTAAAGTCCTGCTTCAGGCTGATGGCTTTGTTCAGGTCGTCTATGGCGCTGTTGAAGTCTTGCACCAGCGCAAACTCTATGGCGCGAGCAAAGTACAGGTTTGGGTTGGTCGGTTCTGCGCTCAGCCGTCCGGAGAAGTGGTTGATTGCTTCGAAGTGCCGGTTGATCATCTCGGCGGTCAGTGCTATTTCCTGGCACGTCACCTTGATGGTGGTGGGCAGTGTGCGGGTTTGGTTGAATGCTTCTATCAGCAGGTGATAGTAGTTCGTGCGCCGTATGTCGTTTCCTTTGGTGTAATAGGTCAGCACCAAGTTGGGTTGGTTCACCACATCGACATACCTCTTTTGCACGGACCCTCTCAATTCGCTGTCAAAGTCCGTATCCTCGAGCGGTTCCTGTAGGTTCTGTGCCGCCCGGTTGTTAAACTCCTTGCGTCGGTCTTTGTTGCCGGGCTGGTTTTGCGCTATGATTACGTCCGTGTTGATGGTCGATGTTTGCTGTTGCAGCCTTTCCTTGTTCTGATCCAGTTCGTAGGCCTTCTGCCTGTAGGCAAATGCCTCTTTGGTTTTGCCGAGTGAGGTGCAGGCTTGGGCCGCCAGATAATATCCGGGCAGGAAGTAGGGATAGCGTTTAATGAGCGTGTCAAAATCATCCTGCGCCTCCTGCCATCGCTGCAGCTGCAAGTTCACAACGCCGCGCTGGTAGTAGACCTCGATATTGTCCGGGTCCAGTTCGATGGCCGTATTGAAGTCCTCCCAGGCATTGTTGTAGTCGCCCACCTCGTTGCGCAGCAAGCCGCGGTTGTAGTAGCATTGGGCGTTCCGGGGGTCCAGTTCCACAGCCTTGTCGTAGTCACCCAGCGCCCCGCGGTAGTTGTGTTGTTTGTAGTACAGTATGCCGCGGTTTACGTAGTCGCCCGGCCATTTGGAGCCCAGTTCGATGGATCGGGAAAGGTCGTGCAATGCGCCTTGGGTGTCGTTGGTTGCCATTTTCAGATAGCCTCGTGCGCTCCAGCCCACAGGGTTGCGCGGTTCATACCTGACCACCTTGTCGAAGCTCTCCATGGCAGTCGCGGTGTCTTTTTGGGAGAGGGAGATTCGTCCTTTTTCAAAATGCAGGATAGCCGATTTCGGTTCCTTGCCCAGCAGGAAGTCAATGTCCCGGAGGGCTTCATCGTAACGCTCTAACTGTTCGTTGGCATCGGCGCGCAGGATCATGTACACCTTGTTTTCCGGTGCGAATGTCAGTGCTTGGGTCAGGTCAGCCTCTGCTTTGGCGTATTCTTTTTGTTGCAGGTATATGTAGCCCCTTGTGTAGTAAGCTCCCGGCAGAAAGGGATTGCGCTTCAGGGCTTCCGAGCAGTCGTGTTCCGCTCCCGTGTAGTCGCCGAGCTGTGTTTTGGCTATGGCCCGGTACATATACGGTTCGGCCAGATACGATTTGGCCCTGATTACCTGATTGAAATACTGTATGGACAGCACATAATCTTCAAAATACAGCGCATTGCGTCCGATGGCAGTTATGCGGTCGGTGTTCAGCTGGGCAAACAGGCAACTGCTTGCCCCCAGCATGAGCAACAGGAAATGGTAACGTATGGATAGCTTCTTCACTTTCTCCGGAAAATGTTTCTTTGTTTATCTGCAGCCGGCATTCGGATCGAAAGAGTCCGCAATATCGAACATTTCCGAGGCCGAATATCCCAATTTCGGATCTGCCAGTACCTTTTGCATATACAGTGCCCATATCGGCAAGGCCATGGTAGCTCCTTGTCCCTGCGAAATGTAGTCAAAGTGTATGTCGCGGTCTTCGCCGCCTACCCACACACCCGACACCAGCGACGGTGTAAATCCGATAAACCAGCCGTCGGAATTGTTCTGGGTTGTTCCCGTTTTGCCGCCCATGGGCATACGCAAGCCGTAACGGTAGCGCACACGGACACCGGTGCCGCCATCGATAACCCCACGCAGCATGGAAATCATCTTGTAGGAGGTCAGTTCGCTGAATATCTCGTGGGTTTGGGGCGTAAATGTACCCAGCAGGTTACCGTTGTTGTCTTCGATACGGGTGACGTAGAGCGGTTCTATGCGGATTCCCTTGTTGGGAAATGCCGTGTAAGCATCTACCATTTCTTCCACGGATACATCGCAAATTCCCAAGCACAGCGACAACACCGGGTCCAGCTGCCCCTTGATGCCGAACGAACGCATCAACTTCACTAACGATTCCGGTGTGTACAGGCTCATCAGGTACGCGGAAATCCAGTTGTTTGAGTTGGCCAGTCCCCATTGCAACGTCACCGTTTCGCCGAGGCGTTTTTTGTCTGCATTGCGCGGACTCCAGTCTTGGCCGGTAGGTGTTTTCAACGTTATGGGTTGGTTTACGGTGACATCACACGGCCACATACCCTCTTCCATGGCCAAGGTATACAGGAAGGGTTTTACCGTGGAACCGACCTGTCGCCGTCCTTTGGAGGCCATGTCGTATTGGAAATACTCAAAGTTGGGCCCGCCGACGTATGCCTTTACATAGCCGGTGCTTGCATCGATAGACATAAATCCGCAACGCAGGAAATGTTTGTAGTATTTGATGGAGTCCATGGGCGACAGAATCGTATCTATCATACCCTGGTAGCTGAACACTTCCATTTCGACGGGGGTGTTGAAAACCCGGTCTATTTCTGCTTCCGAATAGCCCGCTTTTTTCATGCGGCGATAACGGTCGGTCTGTTGCTTGTTGCGGTTCAGAATGGTTTCAAGTGCTTCTTCGCTTATGTGGCGGGTGTATGGCGCATAGGAACGCCCTTTTTTTTCCTTGAAGAACATAGCCTGCAGTTCTTGGATATGTTCGTTTACGGCTTCTTCGGCGTATCGTTGCATGCGCGAATCGATGGTTGTATAGATGCGCAGGCCGTCCGTGTAGATGTTGTATGGCGTTCCGTCCGGCTTTTTGGTCTTGTTGCAGAAACCGTACAGCGGATTGTTGTTCCATTGCTCCAGATCTTCCTGATATTGTGCTTTTTCCCAGCTGTTGTAATTGCTCTTTTTCGGCTCTTTGGCCATGAGCATCAGGCGTAGTTTTTCCCTGAAATAGGGTGCAAGTCCCAGTTTGTGATCCACTTTCTGGTATTTCAGTTCAATGGGCAATTGCTTCAGCGAGTCGGCGGCGGCTTTTGTCAGGAAATCCGCTTTCACCATCTGGTCCAGTACCGTATTGCGTCGCAGGCGTGTACGTTCGCGTGTGGCTTCGCGGCGGCTTGCCGGATTGTAAAGTGATGGATTTTTGCACATGCCTACCAGTGTGGCCGCTTCTTCAATTTTCAGGTCGGCCGGAGTTGTGCTGAAATAGACCTGTGCCGCCGATTTGATACCGACAGCATTGTTCAGAAAGTCGAACTGGTTCAGGTACATGGTCAGTATTTCCTCTTTGGTGTAGAGGTGTTCCAGCTGCACCGCGATAACCCACTCAATGGGTTTCTGCAGGGCGCGCGCGAATATGTTTTCCGCGCGTGGCGAGTACAATAGCTTAGCCAACTGCTGTGTTATGGTGCTTCCGCCGCCGGCACGGCCGAATTTCAGCAGTACGCGCAGCAGCGATTTGCCATCTATGCCCGAATGTTTGTAAAAACGAACGTCTTCCGTGGCAATCAATGCGTCTATCAAGTCGGGAGAAAGGTCGGCAAAATATACGCCAACGCGGTTTTCCTTGTCCTGAAAATAACGCCCAAGCAACTGCATGTCAGCAGAATACACTTCGGTCGCATATTTGTTACGCGGATTGAGCAACTCATCCACCGGAGGCAGATAGCCCAACCAGCCTTTTGATATCATCCAGAAAACCAGTACAATACATAGAATGCCAAATGCAAATAGTCCCCAAAACCAAACCAAAAATGTGTGTCGGAAAGACTTTGTATGCTGTTCGTTTTTACTCATGTGCGGAAAAAGATTAGCTGTAAAATACGCGCAAAAGTACGAAAAAAAAGGCGTTTATACATCAAGTAATTCTTCTGTAATTAAATTTAAGATTTTGATACCTTTACGGGTTGCCCTCAAATATTCGCCTTTCAGAATCAGACAACCCGATGCAAGATAATTGTTGGCTTGCCGGACACAATAGTTGCGATATTCTTTACCGAACCGTATTTCTAATTGCTGCAGGTTGATGCCGGTGGCTGTACGTAACGACAACATGACCTGTTCGTTATAGCGGTTTTTTGTTGATAACAGTTCCTGTTCGTAGTAATTTTCGTGCCGTTGCATGGCTTTTATGTAACCATCCAGCGAACTTATGTTCCATTGGCGCGACACACGATTGAACGAATGTGCTGCCGGCCCGAGGCCCAAGTAAGGTGTGCCGTTCCAATATGCACTGTTGTGTGCCGAACGGCATCCCTGCAGCGCGAAGTTGGATACTTCGTACTGTTCGTATCCTGCGGTTTGCAATGTTTCGACCAGCAGGTCGTACATGCGATTCATTTGTTCATCCGTTGCCGGTTCAATCATTCCTGCCGCTGCTTTTTGTTGCAAAACGGTTCCCTCTTCGTATGTCAGGCCGTATGCGGACATGTGTTGCACGTGCAGTTTCAAGGCTGTGGTAAGCTCCTGTCGCCACATTTCCGTGGTTTGACCGGGAAATCCGTATATCAGATCTATACTGATATTATCGAAACCGGCCGCTTGTGCGTTTGTTATGGCGGATATGGCTTGTTGTGCGTTGTGACGCCTGTTGATAAACTGCAAAATGTGGTCATCAAACGATTGTATTCCTATGCTCAGTCTGTTTATGCCGATCGTTCGCAATGCTTGCAAATAGGCCTTTTCAAGGTCATCCGGATTGGCTTCCAAGGTAATTTCTGCTTTTTTCGAAACGGGAAAGCGGCTGCGAATAGAATCAATGATGCTTGAGACATATTCCTTTCGCATGACGCTCGGTGTGCCACCGCCAAAATAGATGGTATTTACCGTTTGGCCGCACAAGTAGTCCTTACGCAGTTCCATTTCCCGGATGAGTGCGTTTGTCAGATCTTGTTGCTTATCAGTGGCGGTCGTGGAGTAGAAGTCGCAATAGATGCATCGTGATTTGCAAATGGGAATATGGATATAAATGCCGGCCATTCGGGTGCTTCGTAAAAATCCGACAAAAGTAGGAGAAAAATTTTCATCCTCGAAAAAAAATATTACCTTTGCGCCGCTTTTCGCGGGATGTAGCGCAGTCCGGTTAGCGCACCTGCTTTGGGAGCAGGGGGTCGAAGGTTCGAATCCTTTCATCCCGACAAGAAAGACGGTTAATTTGCTTTTTACAAGCAAGTTAACCGTCGGTCGTTAAAATAAGCCGGGACAATGTATTTTCAGATAATCGTTGTTCAATATTGTTCTTGTTCGTTCGGGAAATCGCACGATTTTACATCGCTGATGTAGTGTTTAACGGCCGTCGTCATGGTTTCGTGCATGTTGGCATAGCGCCGCAGGAATCGTGGCGAAAAACCGTTGGTCAGGCCGAGCATGTCGTGCACAACCAACACTTGTCCGTCCACACCGGCTCCGGCACCGATGCCGATTACGGGTATGGAAACTTCGCGGGCAACCTGTTCGGCCAGTTTGGCAGGGATTTTTTCCAGTACAAGCGCAAAACATCCGGCTTCTTCCAGCAGTTTGGCATCGCGGAGCAACTTTTCGGCTTCGTTTGCTTCCTTGGCACGCACGGTATACGAACCATATTTGTTTATCGACTGCGGCATCAGTCCCAAATGGCCCATGACAGGAATGCCTGCACACAAAATGCGTTTTACCGATTCAATGATTTCCTCGCCGCCTTCCAGTTTCAGGCAGTCGCAGTGCGATTCTTTCATGATGCGTATGGCAGACGCAAGCGCTTCCTTCGGGTTTCCCTGATAACTGCCAAAAGGCATGTCGACAGCAACCAATGCGCGTTTGGCGGCCCGCACGACGGCTTTTGCCAGAAAAATCATCTGGTCCAAGGTTATCGGTATGGTAGTCGTGTTTCCACATACGACATTGCTGGCGGAATCTCCTACCAGAATAACATCAATGCCGGCATTGTCTACTATGCTCGCCATGGTGTAGTCGTACGCAGTAAGCATGCTTATCTTTTCACCGCGGATTTTCATTTCCTGTAACCTCTGCGTGGTTACTCTGCGCGTATCTTCGCTATATATGGACATGATTTCTTACAATTTTGAGTTTTGTGAAAAAACAAATCGTTAACGGGGCGCAAAGGTAGGCCTAATTTTTAGCATTCGTGTTGTTTTTGTTATATTTTAACCTTACCTTTGCGCGCGAAAACGAAAGATAGGGTGAGTATGGAAAAGTTTGTGCATAAATTGAACCAGCGTTTAAAGGGAAACAAGACAGGAAACAAGCTCTTTGCTTGCATAATCGCCATGCGATACCTTTCACGCTGGACAGTTTTTTTGTTGGATATCTTTCTGGTCATCATAGCATACGCCATTGCGCATTACTTGTCGTTCGTTTTTCTGGATGAAAGCACGCTGAATGAAACCATAGCTTCTGTCTATCGTTTGCCTGCTGTAATTGTGGTGCAGGCCGTTGGATTCTGTATTTTTCGTACCTATTTCGGTGTGTTGCGATACTCCGGTTTTGTGGATACCTTCAAGGTTTTGTTTTCCGTATTGTTTACTGTTGTGGTGCTGTATCTGACCAATTTGGCCGTATGGCTCGCATACGGGAAATTGTTTCTTTACAACCACGAAATAGCCATATATCTTTTTGTTGCGTTTGTGTTGCTGTTTTCCTTGCGCATGTTCGTCAAAACTTTGTATGAATTGTGTGTGATGAATGCCTCTTCGGCCAAACGTGTCATGATTTATGGTACGAAATCAGCAGGCGTGGCTATCGCCAAAATGCTGCGCTCATCGGTCGACGAACGCTACAAACTGGTGGGATTTATCGATGCATCCGAAAATTATGTGCCACGGGTTATTTTAGGAGTCAGGGTGTACAAACTGGACAGCGAGTTGCTTTTACACATGCAAAAACTTGGTGTGCAAAGCGTTATCGTCTCTCCCTTAAAAATGCGTGAAATCAATCCGGCTGTCGATTTGGATATTTTTCTGAACAACAACATCAACGTTTTGTCGGCTCCTTATGTGAGCATGTGGAAAAACGTGACGGAGAGCAGCGAATCTTCGAAGATAAGCCAAATCAAGTCCATTCAGATAGAAGACTTGTTGGAGCGTCCGGCAATCAGTATCGATCTGGAAAATATCAGGGGTTTTCTGCACGACAGCGTGGTTATGGTTACCGGCGCGGCCGGCTCTATCGGCAGCGAACTGGTGCGGCAGATCATCAAATATTCGCCGCGTCTGATTGTGTTGTTAGACCAGGCTGAATCGCCCCTGTACGATTTTATGCTGGACTTGCAGCATTCGTTCCCGCAGCATAACTTCACCACGTGCATAGCAGACATTCGTAACCGCAAGCGTCTTAATGACATCATGGCGCTGTATCGGCCGGATATTGTTTATCACGCAGCGGCCTACAAACATGTGCCTTTGATGGAAGACAATCCGAGCGAAAGCATCCAGACCAATGTCATGGGAACGAAGAACATGGCCGATATGGCCGTGAAATACGAAGTCAAACGCTTTGTTATGGTATCCACCGATAAGGCGGTGAACCCGACCAATATCATGGGGGCATCCAAACGCATTGCAGAAATATACGTGCAGTCGCTTTACAACTATCTGGTACAGAGCAATCCGAATTGCACCAAGTTTATTACCACGCGTTTCGGCAATGTGCTGGGCTCCAGTGGTTCCGTGATACCTTATTTCCGAAAACAAATAGAGCAGGGAGGCCCGGTTACGGTTACGCACCCTGAAATCATACGCTACTTCATGACCATACCGGAAGCCTGTCAGCTGGTGCTGGAAGCAGGCGCGATGGGAAAAGGCGGCGAAATATTCATTTTTGACATGGGAAAACCGGTCAAAATCCTGGATCTGGCCAAGAAAATGATACGTCTGGCCGGCTACAAACCCGGTGTGGACATAAAAATAGCGTTTACCGGTCTGCGCCCGGGAGAAAAACTGTACGAGGAACTGCTGAACAAGAAGGAAAAGACCATGCCCACAACCAATGAAAAAATCATGGTAGCCAAAGTGCAGGAATTTGATTATGAACAAGTGTCGGACGAAATCAACCTTCTGATGGATTACAGCTATCTGGGCAAAGATTACCTGACGGTATCCCAAATGAAAAAAATCATCCCCGAATACATAAGTAAGAACTCTCCATACGAAAAATTGGATATCTGATGCTGCTGTCGTTACATAAGTTTGTTTTTACATATCCGTTTTGTATCTGGATTTTTTCATTTATAATAGGCGGTTTGTGTATGCCTATGGTGTTGAAAATAGCGAGAGCAAAAAATTTTGTCGTAAAACCTAACAAACGAATGTGCCACACCGGCACAGTTCCCAATATCGGCGGCATAGATATCTTTGTTTCGTTTGTGCTTACCTACCTGTTGTTCGAATACGATAGTTTTCAGCATTCTCAGTACATTTTCATAGGTATTTTCTTGATTTTGGTGGTCGGATTTGTGGATGATCTGGTGGATTTGTCGCCCGGGTGGAAACTTTCCGGAGAAGTGTTGGCCGGCCTGTTTATGATCGTCATGGCAGACATACGCATTACACATTTGCACGGCTTCCTGGGAATTGATGAAATTCCGAAGGTGGCAAGTTATCTGCTTTCTGTCTTTGTATACTTGGGCATAACCAATTCCCTGAACCTGATTGATGGCGTGGACGGACTGGCATCCGGCCTCGGAATAGTGTATTGCCTGTTTTTTGCCCTCTACTTCCAGTTTATAGGCGAAATGCATTTGTCGGTTCTGGCGTATACTCTTGTTGGTTCGTTGCTTGTGTTTTTCCTGTACAATGTGTTCGGGCGCAGCCGCCGCAAGATTTTCATGGGCGATTCCGGCTCGCTGCTGTTGGGATATATGATTACGTTTTTCGTGTTTTTCTTTTGCCAAGTGAATGCCTATAGTAACGAAAGTCTCGGAATATATTACATGCAGGCAGCCCCCGCAGTGGCCATTTGCGTATTGGCCGTACCCCTTTTTGACACCTTGCGCGTCATGTTTACGCGCATAAAGAAGGGCATTTCTCCTTTTTCGCCGGACACAAATCACATTCATCACCTGCTGCTCAAAATAGGCCTGACGCATATTCAGGTTTCCATGCTGCTGATTTCCCTGACCCTGTTTTTTTGCCTGTTAGGCATATTGTTGCGAAATATCCCCAACGGCTGTCTGATAAGTATCGTGTTTCTCATTTGTTGTGTGTTGGTCTATCGCTTGTGGCGCATAGTAGATAGAAAAAATAAACCCGAATGATTTCTGTTGAACAACTGACGGTTGAGTTTGGCTCAGTTCCCCTTTTTTCTGAAATATCTTTTCTGATTCATCCGAAGGACAAAATTGCCTTGGTCGGCAAAAATGGCGCAGGCAAAACGACGCTGCTGAAATTGCTGGCCGGCAAGATGCCACCCACGCGTGGACGAATTGCCATCCCTTCGGACCTGACCGTCGGCTATCTGCCCCAACACATGATCCATGCCGAAGGAACAACGGTTGTTGAAGAAACCCGCAAAGCCTTTGAGCATATCATCCGTTTGCAGGAAAAGGTTGAGAAAACGGGTCTGGAACTGGCAGAACGGACTGACTACGACTCGGCTGAATATCAGCAGTTGATAACCCGGCTGGCACAGGATAATGAAATGCTGCAAATGCTGGGAGTGCATAATTTTGAAGGCGAAGTGGAAAAGACACTGCTTGGTCTGGGGTTTCGGCGCACCGATTTTGAACGGCCTTGTTCGGAGTTCAGCGGCGGCTGGCGCATGCGTATCGAACTGGCCAAGATCTTGTTGCAACGCCCGGATGTCTTGTTGCTGGACGAACCGACAAACCATTTGGACATAGAGTCGATACAGTGGCTGGAAAGTTTTTTGTCAAACAGCGGCAGTGCCGTTGTGCTCGTCTCGCACGACAGGGCATTTATCGATGCGGTCACAAACAGGACCATAGAAATATCGTTGGGACGAATATACGACTACAACGTGAACTACTCGCGCTATGTGGTGTTGCGCAAGGAACGGCACGAACAGCAGGTGCGTGCATACGAAAACCAGCAGAAAATGATAGCCGAAACCGAAGACTTCATTGAACGCTTCCGCTACAAGGCCACAAAGGCCGTACAAGTTCAAAGCCGCATCAAACAACTGGCCAAGCTGGAACGCATAGAAGTTGATTTGGAAGACAATTCGCGCCTGAGCCTGAAGTTTCCGCCGGCGCCGCGTTCCGGCGATTTCCCGCTTATGCTCACCAATCTGGCAAAGGCCTACGGCAGCCACGTGGTTTTTGAACAGGTAGACATGACGGTGAAACGGGGCGAAAAGGTCGCTTTTGTGGGGCGTAACGGCGAAGGGAAAACCACCTTGGTCAAATGCATTATGGGACAACTTGAATACGCCGGCAATCTGAAAGTGGGACACAATGTCAAAATCGGATACTATGCCCAGAACCAGGCTTCCTTGCTCGATGATGAACTGACTGTTTTTGAAACGATTGATCGTGTGGCCGTCGGTGACATACGCACCAAAATCCGGGATATTCTGGGGGCATTCATGTTTGGCGGCGAAGCGTCCGATAAAAAAGTAAAAGTACTTTCCGGCGGAGAAAGAAGCCGTCTGGCCATGATTCGTTTGTTGTTGGAGCCGGTCAATCTGCTGATTCTGGATGAACCGACCAATCATCTGGACATGCGCAGCAAGGATGTGCTCAAAGCGGCCTTGCAGGACTTTGGCGGCACCGTGATTGTCGTGTCGCACGACCGCGATTTTCTGGATGGACTGGTTTCCAAAGTATACGAATTCGGCCATCGGCAAGTCAAGGAACATATCGGCGGTGTGTACGATTTTCTCCGAACGAAGAAAATGGAAAACCTGCAGGAACTGGAACTCTCCCAAACATCCAAAACACCGACAAACAAGGAGGAATCTACCGGCAAACAATCGTACGAAGCCCGCAAGGAACAACAACGCCAATTGCGCAAGCAGGAAAAAATGGTGGCGGAAGCAGAGGCGCGGATTGCCCGGCTCGAGCAAGAGCTTGCCGAACTGGAAACTTGCTTGCAATCTCCGGAGCAAGCCGGAGACACGGTGCTCTACACAAACTACAAGAAAAAACAACGCGAACTGGAGCGGGAAATGTATGAATGGGAAATCCTGAGCGAACAATTGGAAAACATGAA
>CAYUYS010000029.1:0-13645 GCA_964449415.1 uncultured Paludibacteraceae bacterium
GGGGAACATGGTGGCAATACTTGGCGGAACCTTATTACAACATACCTGAAGGAAAATTCGTAGAGACGTTCAAGTCAGACAAGAATTTGCAGCGATACATTATAAATAATGTGGAAGAGCTGAAAGACATAACAAACAGGCATCATCGTACTACGACATGGAAAAATGAAGTAGGTTCTTACGACAGATGGAAAATATGGATCTGGTACTGGGATCTGTTAGTTTGTGACCTGCTATCCTCTGAGGAAGAAGGGACTCATATAGGTATTATTGAAGATGGAAACAGCGGAAAAGTTCATATAGGATGCGGTAATAGGAAAAAAGATATGGCACTATTGGAAAACACTTTAAATCGGATGGAATGCCAAGACAAAACCAAAGAAATTAATAAGGACTGTTACGTTATTTTGGAGGAAGTGCCATCTACTGATGCAAGCGTTGTATCTGAAAGAGTGAAATATTGGATAGAGAAAATAAATAAACGGCTGCCTGCCAAATAAAACACAGGAAACCAAAATAAAAAAGGTAAAATTATGTATTTTTTATATTTCGGCACTGTTTTTGCGCGCATCGCCTCCTGCACGTCACGACGTTTAAAAAGGAGTCAGCCGAAAAGCCTTTGCAAGTGAGTAGGCGCAACATAACCAAGAAAAACTGAAATGAAGAAAATTCTTTTTGCACTATGTGCCGCGTTGTGTTTCTGCAGCCTTGTGTCGGCTCAAACAACCGCCGGCGACCTCATCCTTACCAAAGAGGGGAAGCAAATTCATGCCAAAGTCACCAAAGTGGGTATCAATGAGGTGGAGTACTTGCCCGCCAACTATTTAGACGGTCCGGTGCACGTGATTGCCAAGAGTGACATCACCACCATTTTCTATTCGAACGGCACGCAGGAAGAATTCGACAGCCTGCAGGATGCCTCTTCGGCCTATGTGGAAAGCCATGCCGACGGGCGGGAGCGAACATACGTCTTGCAAGGCGGCGTCATGGAGTTCGCGCAGAAACATTATTATTTGGACGGCGTGCAGATTCCCAAACACGTGGCGGGAGACCTTATCTGCGCCTCAAGCTATTTGGGGACGAGTTTTTGGAAAAAGGCCAATCGGAACGAGGTATGGGGCTGGATTTTGTTTGCCTGCGCGATGGCTTGTTTTTGCGAAGCGGCCTTGGAAGTCTCAATATACGAACCTTTGCTCAGCATTAAATCCTTGAGCTGCGGGGTAGCCTTTTCTGTCGGCTCGGGAATATGCCTCAGCCGCGTAAGGCCTGCGCGTGCCATGGCCGTCGGACATTACAATGTCGACGTGGCCAAGTCGCGACGGACGGACTTGTCCCTTAATCTCATCCCCGTGCAGTCGGGTGTGGGCTTGGCGCTACGTTTCTAATCGGGACAATCAACAAATACTATAAAATTAGCCAACTAATTCGCAAACAAAGTGTTGCAAATCAGTTGGCTTTTTCCTGACTTCGTCAATGAGGGTGATCCAACAGTCAATAACGACGAACGGGTCGCCCTCATTTGCTTTATAAAGCTATCCTACGCCGGGTTAGCGGATGGAAATTACACGTTTTGCTTTCTGCTGTTGTTCGTGAGACAGTTTCGGCAAATTGATATGCAACACGCCATGTTCCATTTTGGCTTCGATTTTTTCCTTGTTCACATCATCCGGCAAAATCATCGTCTGCTGGAACCGGGAATAAGAAAATTCGCGACGCAAAAAACGGGTTTCTTTCTTTTCCTCTTTGGTTTCATTCTTCTTTTCCATGCAGATAACCAACGCGTCATCTCCCTCAATGTGTATGTTGAAATCATTTTTCGTCATACCGGGAGCGGCAACTTCAATCAAATATTCATCTTTCGATTCCTTCACATTGATAGCAGGCGCGGTTGCGCTGGTACGTTCCATCCAATCGTTGTCGAAAAAGTCGTTGAAAATCGACGGTAACCAATTTTGATTTCTTCTTGCGAGTGTCATAGTTAAATCCTCCTGTAATTTAAGTTCAACATTTTCATTTTCTGAATCCGATCCTTTTCAGAATCGTCTTCGACACTCCCGTTTGCAAATCACATGCAACCAATCATTTTCTGACAAAATGACATTTTTTGTTTGATAAAAATGGATTTTTTGACCGAATTTCTGACAAAATGTCGTTTTATTCGGTATCCTTATCTATTTCTTCGTAGTCCACATATTCGCCTTCATCCTTTTTGAAGAACTTTTCACGACGGCGGACGGGTTCTTGTGAAACAGTCGTCCTGCGGACAGCATTCCTCCGCCGGCCGCCGGTAAACAGGGAACGAAGCAGGCCAAATATACCCGCCACAATGAAAATAAAGAAAAACAGCAGCAGGAACAGTATGGAAAATAACAAATGCATAAATCAACGGATTTTCCCGTTCTCACGAACGGAACAGAATTCAAAAATCAAAATACAGCTTGTGCAACACGCCTTACGCTCTGCGTTGCCATTAATGTATAAAAATGGAGGCTTGGCACACCTCTGGAAATCAGTTCTTTGGCTTGGGCTGTCAGCCATTCGACACCCACCTCAACAACCTCGGCATCGGTCTTGCATTTGCGCAGTTCCATGGCAAATGCCTCCGGTATGTCCGTGTGGAAAATTTTCGGCAAAACCGTAAGCTGGTTCATCAGCGTGAGCGGTTTGAGCCCGGGAATAATCGGCACGGTAATGCCTGTTTCGCGGCATTTGTCCACAAAATCGAAATATTTCCGGTTATCGAAAAACATTTGCGTAACCAAATATTCCGCGCCGGCATCTACTTTTTGCTTGGCGTAAAACAAATCCGACTCCATGTTCGGCGCTTCTTCGTGCTTTTCCGGATAGCAGGCCATGCCATAGCTGAATTTCTGCCCGATGTTTCCCGCCATGGGCGTGCCATCCTGGAAAAAACCTTCGTTGAATCGGTTCACCTGTTCCTGCAAATCCGTAGCGTGCGCGTTTCCCAACGACACAAAAGTCTTTTCGTGCTTGCCTTTGTCGCCACGCAGCAGCAACAAATCGGTTATGCCCAAAAACTGCAAATCAATCAGCACATATTCCGTTTCCTCGCGCGTAAAACCGCTGCACAGAATATGCGGAACTACCGGAATGTCGTATTTGTGCCGGATAGCCGCCGCAACAGCCACGGTTCCAGGCCGATGACGTTCCGGCACACATTTGTACAAACCGCCTTCCGTCGGCTTGTAAACCATTTCGCTGCGATGGGTTGTTATGTTGATGTATTTCGGGCCAAATTCGCGCAAAGCATCTATTGTCCGTATGACCGAATCCATTCCCTTGCCCTTCAGAGGAGGCAACAATTCGAATGAAAACGATGTGGAATCGGATGATTTTATTTTTTCTACTATACTCATATCCAGATATTTAGAAGATTCCAAGTCCGATTTAAAAAACCGGAATAAAATCGTATGCACGGCAAAAGTACACATTTTTTGTTAATAAGCCGCCGCATTTGCGGCTTTTCGTCGTATTTGTTACATAGTTGTTTGACTGACAGAAATTTGTGCAAAAATAATTGGGAAAGCAAACAGGAACGGCCCACGAGAGATGTATAAATTAACTGAAATGCACAATTCGCTATCTACCTAATTAGCAATCTTTTACATTATTATTTTTGAGTTTGTCCGTATTTAGGTGAGTTTTTGTATCTTTGCGGGATATGAAATTTTCCGAGATCATAGGGCAAGAAGCCATCAAAAAAAGGCTGATACAAACCGTGCGCGAACAACGGATTCCGCACGCGCAACTGTTTTGCGGGCCGGCCGGTGTCGGAAAACTGCAATTGGCCATCGCCTATGCACAATACGTTTCGTGCACAAACCGCACGGAAACCGACTCGTGCGGCCAATGCCCTTCGTGCATCAAATACGCCAAATTGCAACATCCCGACCTGCATTTTGTGTTTCCGATTGTAAAACCGGGCGATGCCAAATCGGTTGTGTGCGATGATTTCGGTGCCGATTTCCGGAAAATCATTTTGGAAAAAAAATATTTCAGCGAAAACGAATGGTACGGTTTTATTGGCGCGGACAGCAAATCGGGCACCATCTATGCCAACGAAAGTTTGGAAATCCTGCGGAAATTAAGCCTGAAAACATACGAATCGGAATACAAGATCATGATTATCTGGTTACCGGAAAAAATGAATCCGGTTTGTGCCAACAAGCTGCTGAAAATTTTGGAAGAACCTCCCGAAAAAACCGTCTTTCTGTTGGTCAGCAACCAACCGGAAAACTTGCTGGCTACCATTCTCTCGCGGACACAGCGCATAAATGTGCCACGCGTAGAACAACATAAAATAGCCGACGCATTGTGTACGCACAACGCTTCCCTGACCCGCGAAACAGCTATGAATCTGGCACATATAGCCAACGGAAGCTACCTGAATGCACTGCGGCTCGAAGAAAACGACAACGAAAACAGGCTTAATTTTGAACGTTTCGTGCAGCTCATGCGGTGGGCGTGGCTTGTGGGCAACAGGCGCGATTATGCGGCTTTGATGAGCCTGCGGAAATGGAGCGAAGACATGGCTGCCGGCGGCGTAGGTCGTGAACGCCAAAAGTATTTTTTACAATATGCACAACGCCTTGTACGCGAAAATTTTATATACAACGTGCATCAGCCGGCATTGAACTACATGACAAGCGATGAAGAACAGTTCTCGCAAAAATTTGCCGCATTCATTAACGAACGCAATGTGGAAGATTTGATGAACGAGCTGGATATTGCCGAAAAACAAATAGAACAAAACACAAACGCAAAGATGGTTTTCTTCGATATTTCTCTGAAAATCATTATGTTGCTGAAAAGATAAATTTATTTTCCTATGAACGATTTCACACTGAACGATGGCAGTTGCCAAATAAATAAGAAAGGATGTTGCCGGAACACCGCACTCAAACTGAGCGTTACAGACTGGCTGTGCGATTTGCCGCAAACCACAAAAGAATACGAACTTGTAGAGGTACAGTTCAAAAACACACGCAAGGGTTATTTTCTCAACAGCGAACATTTGCCTCTTGAAAAAGGAGTTATCGTCGCCGTGGAAGCCAATCCCGGCCACGATGTGGGTGAAGTTACATTGACCGGAAGGCTGGTGTCACTGCAAATGAAAAAAAACCACATCGACACAAAGCGCTACGAAATACGCAAGATATTCCGGATAGCCAAAGAGGCCGATTTGCAAAAATGGAGAGAAGCCAAATCAAAAGAACAGGACACCATGATCCGCGCCCGGCAGCTGGCCAGCAATCTGGGATTGAAAATGAAAATCGGCGATGTGGAATACCAAGGCGATGGCAACAAGGCCATATTTTATTACATAGCCGATGAACGCGTCGATTTCAGGCAACTCATCAAAGTGCTGGCCAAGACTTTCCGCGTCCGCATAGAAATGAAGCAAATAGGCGCACGTCAGGAAGCCGGACGCATTGGCGGAATTGGGCCGTGCGGACGCGAAATGTGCTGCACAACTTGGATGTCAAGTTTTTGCTCCGTGGCAACAAACGCGGCACGCATTCAAGACATGTCGCTCAACCCGCAAAAACAAGCGGGACAATGCGCCAAACTGAAATGCTGCATGAATTACGAACTGGACACTTATCTGGATGCCAAAAAAAACTTCCCGCGCCGGGATATCCAATTAGAAACGCAAGATGGCACATACTATCACTTCAAAACGGATACACTCAAAAATGAACTCACCTACTCAACCGCACCGAATACGCCGGCAAACCTGATAACCATCAGTTCCGAACGGGCAAAAGAAATCATTGCCATGAACAAACGCGGAGAAAAACCGGCCGGCCTGAGTACGCAAAAAATCACGGCCACACCCGGCGGAATAGATTACAAAAATGTTGTGGGACAGGACGATCTGACCCGCTTCGACAAGAAAAAAAGCCGCTCCAAACGCAAACGGAACAACAAAAAGAAAACAAACACAAACAAAGGCGAAAAACAACCATCATGAAACCAATATATTGGATAACCGGAATAATACTGTTGCTGGCGTGCCCGGCGTGTAAAAACGACATCATGTTTTCCGACGTAAAAACCCTGCCTGCTTGCGGCTGGGAAGCAACCCATCCGGCAGCATTCACCTTCGTCACAACGGACACAACCGACACTTACAACGTCCTGCTCTATATCAGACACCGCAAAAACTATCCGTACCAAAACCTGTGGCTCTTCGTTGAAAAAAAACTGCCCGACAACACCACCGTGTCCGATACGATAGAATGCTATTTGTCCGACCAGCGCGGCCGGTGGCTGGGCAACGGCATAGGAAGCATATTGGAAATGCCCGTTCTGTACGAACAAAACATCCGCTTCCCGAAAAACGGAGAATACACCTATCGCATTTTCCACGGCATGCGCGAAGATACGCTGACCGGCATCAACGACATAGGAATGTCCATCGAAACAATCAAATAACTGACCGGCTCTCAAACAAATACGATTGTGGGAAAAAACAAATTAGCCAAATTTGCCGAAATGGAAACGTTTCCGAACGTTTACCAATTTCCGGCAAAAGACATGGAGACAGGAAAACAAAACAGCCTGAAAGGCAACTGGGCCGGACAGGTTTTTCGTAACGACAACCCGATTGTACTGGAATTGGGATGCGGAAAAGGAGAATATACCGTCGGACTGGCACAACGCTATCCGGACAAAAACTTCATCGGCATCGACATAAAAGGCGCACGCATCTGGAGCGGCGCCAAACAGGCGCTGGCCATGAATCTCACCAACGCGGCGTTCCTGCGCACCAACATCGAAATCACAGACCTGTTTTTCAGCGAAAACGAAATCAGCGAAATATGGCTTACCTTTCCGGATCCGCAAATGAAAAAAGTGAACAAACGCCTCACGTCCACCAACTTCATGCGCAGATACCAGCGTTTTCTGAAACCGGAAGGAATCATACATCTGAAAACCGACAGCAATTTCATGTTCACATACACTTGCGAAATGGTGAAAGCCAACGGTTATCCGATCTTGTTTTGCAGCGACGATTTGTATCATTCGGATTACACGGATAATATCTTGTCGCTCAAAACCTTTTACGAACAATTGTGGCTCAGCCGCGGACTGAACATCAAATACATAAAATTCGCCTTACAGCCACGCGACACACTCGTTGAACCCGATGTGGAAATAGAACGCGACAATTACACAAGCAAACAGGAAAAAATCCGCTGAGCCGATTGTCCGGACATGTCCCGGATTTCTCTGTTCCGGCGAATTTTTCTAAATTCCTTTTGCTATTCGCAACTGGAACGAAATACGGTTAATTTTCACAATTAAGATGATTATGGCTTTTTATCCACAATTAATTATCGATGCCCTGCGCCACGTGCGCTATCCGGGTACGGGCAAGGACATAGTAGAAAGCGGCATGCTGGAAGACGACATACGCATCGATGGCAACAAAATCAGTTTTTCGCTTATTTTCGACAAGCCAAACGACCCTTTCCAAAAATCCGTCGTGCGGGCTGCCGAACAAGCTGTTTTGACCTATGCCGGCGAAACCGCCGAAATCAAGGGAAACATCCAAGTAAAATACCGCAAGGAACAACCGCAACCGCTTGAACAAAAACCACTGAAAAACGTAAAAAACATCATAGCCGTTTCATCCGGCAAAGGCGGGGTTGGCAAATCGACTGTCGCCTGCAACCTGGCCATCGCCTTGGCGCAACTCGGCTACAAAGTAGGTCTGCTGGACGCCGACATTCACGGCCCGAGCATGCCCAAAATGTTCGCCGAAGAAGTTTTCCGCCCCGTACTCGCACCCGTAGAAGGCAAGGAACTGATAGAACCCTTGCAAAAATACGGTGTCAAAATGCTTTCCATCGGATTTTTTGTCGACCCGGACAACGCCCTGATCTGGCGCGGAGGAATGGCCAGCAATGCCCTGAAACAACTGATAAACGAAGGAAACTGGGATGAATTGGATTATTTCCTGATTGACCTTCCGCCCGGAACAAGCGACATCCACCTTACATTGGTACAGACCGTGAAACTGACCGGCGCGATAGTCGTGACCACGCCGCAACCCGTAGCCCTGGCCGATGCGCGGAAAGGCGTAAACATGTTCCAGAACCCGAAAATCAACGTTCCTGTTCTGGGCATTATAGAAAACATGGCATGGTTTACACCCGCCGAACTGCCACAAAACCGATATTACATTTTCGGAAAAGATGGCGGAAAAAATCTGGCAGAAGAACTGAATGTGCCTCTGCTGGGACAAATTCCGCTCGTGCAAAGCATACGCGAAGGAGGCGACCAAGGCTTGCCCATCGCTGTGCAGACAAATCATCCGGCAGGCGGATTCTTCATGGAAATTGCACGAAAAATATCGAAATGACTCGGGTGAAGTCCAAATAACCAACCGTTTTTCTGTCCATAATTGAAAATAAGTTATAAAAAACCCGCATTTATTTTCATATTTAAATTCGTTGTACTACCTTTGTACGTTCTTTGAACTATCATGGATAACAAGTATGAAAAACTTGCTGCTCGGTTCGAAACAAAACTGAAACGCCTGATTACTGATTACAAGTCGTTAAAGGACGAGAACGAAAAATTGGCGATCGAGGTTTCGGCAATGAAACACGAACTCATGCAGGCACACAAATCCATAATAGAACTTCAGGAAAAATGCAACCATTTGCGCATAGCTAATTCACTGGCTACTACCGAAGAAGAGAAAATAATTGCCAGAGACCGGCTGGCCAAAATGGTGCGTGAAATTGATAAGTGCATTGCTCTGCTAACAGAATAAATGAGCTTATGGATGATGAAAAATTCAACATAAATATGCGTATCGACGGTTATCCGGTTCGGTTGCATATTGCCAGAAAAGATGAGGAAATCTACCGCAATGCAGAAAGGGATATTAAAGACATTTACAAAAAACTGAATGAAAATTATCCGAACAAGTCGGTAGTAGAACTTTGGTTGTTGACCGCACTGCAGGTTGCCGTAACGATTAACCGCCAACAAAAAGTTGAAAACATAAATCCTTTAGCCCAAAAAATAGAAGAGTTGGAACAACAAATCGACCAGTTGCTTTTTTTATAACTTCGGAGCAATCGGAAATTTTCAGAAGTATTTATCATTAACGCATACGCATTTCTCTTGACAAAGATATGCAGATGCGTTTTTTGCTTTTGTGAATGCTATAAAAACTAAAATATACAACTATGGGAACGATATTTATCATACTAATTTCCGTTGCAGCCTTTGTTGTCGGGGCCGGTGGATGTTGGGTTCTTTTGAATGCCATCGGAAAGAATAAAATCAAGGAAGCTGAGGCTAAAGCCGAACTTATTAAAAAAAACAAAATCATAGAATCCAAAGAAAAATTCATTGCCCTGAAAATGGAACATGAAAACATGGTCCAGAACAGCAAGGCAAAACTGCAACAAACAGAGGCACGCCTACAACAGCGCGAACTGCAACTAAACCAGCGGCAAGGCGAACTGCAACGCGCTCAAAACGAACTAAATGCAAAACGCGAAAATCTGGACAACCAGACACAAGCCATAGAATACAAAAACAAAGAATTAGAGAAACTGCAAAAACAGGCTCTGGACCAGTTGGAAACCATTTCCGGACTGTCGGCGGCAGAAGCCAAAAAACAATTGGTGGAATCGTTGAAAGATGAGGCCAAAACAAACGCCATGGCCTATATCAACGAAGTGATGGAAGAAGCAAAAATGACTGCCAACAAAGAAGCAAAGAAAATAGTCATTCAAACCATCCAACGTATCGCCAGCGAAACGGCCATAGAAAATTCCGTGACCGTATTCCATATCGATTCAGACGAAGTAAAAGGACGGATTATCGGGCGTGAAGGGCGCAACATACGTGCTTTGGAAGCCGCTACCGGCGTGGAAATTATCGTCGACGATACCCCGGAAGCCATCGTGCTTTCGGCATTTGACCCCGTGCGCCGCGAAATAGCGCGCCTGTCCTTGCACCAGTTGGTGACCGACGGGCGTATCCATCCGGCGCGCATAGAAGAAGTCGTGAACAAAGTACGCAAGCAGGTTGAAGAAGAAATTGTTGAAACCGGCAAACGCACAGCCATAGATTTGGGCATACACGGTTTGCATCCGGAACTTATCCGTATGGTCGGACGTATGAAATATCGTTCTTCCTACGGACAGAATCTGCTGCAACATGCCCGCGAAACAGCCAATCTTTGCGCTGCCATGGCGGCAGAACTCGGATTGAATCCCAAAAAAGCAAAGCGGGCCGGATTGCTGCACGACATAGGCAAAGTGCCCGACGAAGAGCCGGAATTACCACATGCAATTTATGGCATGCAACTGGCCGAGAAATACAAAGAAAAATCCGATATTTGCAACGCAATTGGCGCTCATCACGATGAAGTCGAAATGGAAACGCTGCTTGCTCCCATCGTACAGGCTTGCGATGCCATATCAGGAGCGCGTCCGGGAGCACGTCGGGAAATAGTGGAAGCATACATTAAACGTCTGAATGACTTGGAAAATCTGGCCTTGTCCTATCCGGGAGTTGTAAAAACATACGCCATTCAGGCAGGCCGCGAGTTGCGTGTCATTGTGGGAGCCGACAAAGTGGATGACAAAGCAGTGGAATTGCTTTCGTTTGACATTGCAAAGAAAATACAGGATGAAATGACTTATCCCGGGCAAGTCAAGATAACGGTCATTCGTGAAACACGGGCGATAAGCTATGCAAAATAACAAATAAAACAGGGGCTGTTTGGTTTTGACAGCAAGTAGAATGGATCTGTAAGCATGTCGAGCACTGTGGTAGCGGCTCGTTAATCTCGAACCTCAAAACTATAACTGGCGAAACAAATTATGCTCTCGCTGCTTGATTGAATCACAGTAGATCAGCTTAATTCCGGCACAAGGTGCCGGAACGAGACATCTCCCATAAGCCCTCTTCCCGAGGCATTATGAAACGGAGGTGCAGCAAAATCGGGAATAGTTTCTGTTTGCTTCGAAACAGGAATGAAAAATCAAGAAGATAAGGTGTCGGATGGGTAGCTTCGGTCTTGTCGGCACACGAAAACCAAAGCGAAGATAAACATGTAGAAAGCACATTTGTTCCTTGTTTGGACGAGGGTTCGACTCCCTCCAGCTCCACAACACATTTCGGGATTCAGGGACTAAGCACACAGCCGTCCCTGATTTTTTTATGCTCAAAATACTTGCTTTGTTCACCTTGGCAAAAACAAGCACGATTTATTGATTTTTTAGCCTACCTTTGCGGCGGATTTAACCTGACGTACGGATATGCTGCAAGAATATTTCTTCTGGAACAATTCATTGCCGGATTGGCTGATTTCCGGCGCAATCATCATCGGCGGTTTCCTGGCAGGACGCTGTGTGTACTGGATTTCAAGCAAAATACTCGTCAAGTTCGCGGCAAAAACCAAAAATGTATTGGACGATTTGCTCGTGCAGCGACTGCAATCACCCTTCATTTTCGGCATTATGCTGATTTCGATATGGTGCGCCATTACGCACCTGACCCTGCCCGAAAAATTCATGCACACCGTCCGGGAAATCTACACCATTCTGATTATTTTAAACGGCTCGTGGGTTGTCGCACGGTTCATGGGTTGCCTTATGGAAACCATCCTGATTCCGTATGCCAACCGCGAAAGCACAAAGATAGATGCAAATGTTTCCATCCTTGTGCAACGGGCCGTGAACTATCTGATATGGTTTATCGGCATTATTCTGGCGCTGCAAAATATCGGCGTACGGGTAAGCACACTGATTACCGGACTTGGCATAGGAGGCGCGGCACTTGCCCTGGCCGCACAAGATACTATCAAAAACCTGTTTGGCGGCGTAACCCTTTTCTTCGACCGGCCGTTCCGCATTGGCGACCGTATCCTGATAGACAATGTGGATGGCTTTGTGCTCGATATCGGACTGCGCAGCCTGCGTATCCGGACGCTGGACAACCGGTTAGTTACCATTCCGAACTACAAGGTTGTGGACAGCACGCTGGAAAACATAACCTCCGAACCGAGCAGACGCGTGATAACCGACCTGAGACTGACCTACGACACCACACCGGAACAACTTGAGCGGGCCATTGACATTCTGCACAACCTGCCCAAAACGGTACATGACATTTGCTCCGATGTGGAAACATGCTTTATGGAGTACGGTGATTTTGCGCTGCAACTCCGGTTTATTTACTACATCAAGAAAGACAAGGACATCTTCCGGGCACGTTCAAAAGTAAATCTGGAAATCTTGCGTCGATTCAATGCCAACCAGCTGGAGTTTGCCGTCCCGACACACACCTTGCGCGTAAAGCAGTAGGGACAGCCCGCTGTTTCAACGGCCCGGCTGCTCGTTCGCGTCATCTCCCTTGTTCCAATAAAGATAAAGCTGCGGATTTGTTTTCTTCTCTTCCTCTTGGATAAAGAAAAGCGGCTGGCGTTTGTTCCACAGCTGATAGGTAGCATTGCGGGTGGTGTCCTCCACAAACAAGCGGATATTTTCCGCCCAAGCCTGCCAGTCGTATTGGTCGCGCCACCAATTGCCCCGAAACTGCCTGTAGCGGGAGCGGCCGACGTGGTTGTTGTGCAAGTCCATCACCATGTCGCAAGGAGCATTGCTGCCCTGATTCTCCCAATATATGTCCATAATCAGCCAGGCCAGCGCGTCCGAGGTGTAACGCTTGAGCAGTACATTAATAAATAAATGCTTGTAGGCATCGCCGCGGTGCCCGTCCTTGGTCTGCCCCGGATAATGGTATTCCGAAACATATTCAGCGCGCGCCTTGCTCTGCATGATGCGGTACAGCATATACGAGCCCGCGCCGGCAAACAGGAAAGGAATGGTCAGGTTTTCCTGCAGGAAAAAAGGAATGCTGTCCGACAACAACCGCTTGTCCAAGTGCCACGCGCTGTCGCGGACAACCACCGTATCCATGGCAGACAAGGTAAAAAACGTACTGTCGTCCGCCAATGCGTTCAACAAGGTATATACCTTGCGCTCGGCATCGGTCATGTGCATGAACTGCATCTCATCTTCGTCCGAAACAAAGCCGTGAAAGTCCTCGTCCCCCACCCCGCCTCCGGGGTTGTTGTGGTTTTTATTCCGGAAAGCAAACAACGGGTCGGATGTGTCGGACGGTAGCTGTATCGTTTGCGATTCCTTGGGGGGAATGACCTCGCGGGCTATTTTGCCCAGCTTTTCCATCAAACCATCGTAGGTGTACGCCGGATACAGCTCCGACAGGCGCGTTTCCAAATAACGGGGCAAGGTATAGGTGCTGTCTTCGCGAATCAGGGCCGCCGCCTCCGTGTGGTACTTGGGTTTTGTCGGGTCGTGCATGCTTTCGTATTCGCGCGCCAACACATACACCACCGGGGCGGGAAAAACTGGCGTGCGGCTCGTTGTATCCGCCTGCACTTCCAGCGAAGCCGGCTGCGGGGACATCGGAGCGACAAGCATCTGTTTCGATTTGCACCCGGCGAAGCATATACCTAACAATAACAACGGAAAAAATACTCTTTTCATCGCAAATCCTTATCGGGGGGCAAAAGTACGGTAAAATATCGGTTTTATCGTCAGCCTTTCCAAAAAGATATTTT
>CAYUYS010000030.1:0-4925 GCA_964449415.1 uncultured Paludibacteraceae bacterium
TCTCTTCAGGCGACGGAGACAAAAGCCATAACCCAAAACACATAAATGTCACCAAACACGAACAACATCGCCCCAAAACTTAAAAGAAAAAAAAAGAACACACAAAAGCACGGTCATTTGGTCTATTTACTGTACTTTTGCAAGCTAAAATGAGAAAGTTAACATACATATTGCCTTTTTTCATCGGTATGCTGTCGCTTACCGGTTGTGAAACAGCTTTGTCCAAGAAGCAAAACCAGGATGCCGTGCTCGAAGTGGCGGGAAAGTATTTGTACAAAAGCGACCTGCAACAGGCCATTCCGCCCGGCAGTTCGGCCGAAGACAGCGCCGCCATAGCCGACCATTATATCCGGCAATGGGCCATTAGTGTGCTCATGTACGAAAAGGCCGAGCGCAACATTTCCAACACCGAGGAAATAGAAGCCTTGGTGGAAGACTACCGCAAGTCGCTGCTGATACATGAATACGAAGAACAGCTCATCAACCAGCGCATGAAACCGGTATCCGAAGCCGACATTCAGGAATTCTACGAAAACTATGCTTCGGCATTTACCATACAGGACGACATTCTGAAAGGTATTCTGTTGGTTATTCCGCAAGACGCGCCTCAGCAGCAAAATGTGCGAAAATGGTTGGCTGATGCCGGCAATACGAAATCGTTGGAAAGGATCGAAAAATACACCCTGCAATACGCCATCGGGTATGATTTCTTTCTGGACCGCTGGGTAAGCCTCGGACAAATACAAAGAGATATTCCGGCTGTCAGTCTGCCGCAAAGCCTGCAAAAAGGGCTGATAGAACGGTCGGACTCCACCAGATTATACCTGCTCAAAGTGGAAGAAGTCA
Source organism: uncultured Paludibacteraceae bacterium (assembly GCA_964449415.1). Classification (GTDB taxonomy): domain Bacteria; phylum Bacteroidota; class Bacteroidia; order Bacteroidales; family Paludibacteraceae; genus CALUNA01. The sequence continues at coordinate 847 of CAYUYS010000030.1, forward strand.
GGCATAAAGGCGACAACATGCCCTACGAATATGCCAAGCCGGAGATAGAAAACGTTTTGCGAAACAGGAAAAAAGTAGAGTTCCTGCAAGCCTTTGAAGACGAATTGTACATAGATGCCCTGAATCGCGGGCGAGTTAATTTTCTGAACACGGAAAACCCATAAATTCACCTGTTGCTTATGAAAAAGTTCTTGCTAATATTTTTGTTACCAATATGTTGGTCGTTGTCCGTCGTAGCGCAGGACAACATAATAGATGAAGTGATTTGGCTGGTCGGCGATGAAGCCATTCTGCTTTCCGATGTGGAAAAAGAACGCCTCAACGCGCAATACAACGGCACCCCGATAGAAGGCGATCCGTATTGCGTCATTCCCGAGCAGCTGGCCATCCAGAAGCTGTTTCTGCATCAGGCGGAGCTTGACAGTATCGTGGTCAGCGAAAGCGCGGTTATCAATCAGGTAGACATGCAGCTGAACTATTACATTTCGCAAATAGGTTCCAAGGAGAAGATGGAGGAATATTTCCGCCAGAGTTATTCGGAAATTCGCGAAGACCTGCGTGATGTGGTGCGCAACCAACAGATCATCCAGCAAATGCAAAGCAAGCTGGTGGAACACATAACCTGCAGTCCGGCCGAGCTGCGACGCTTCTACAACACGGTATCGAAAGACAGCATTCCGACCATCCCCGCACAAGTGGAAGTACAGATTCTGTCCTTATTTCCGCCCATTCCGCCCGAAGAAACCGAACGGGTCAAGGAACGTCTGCGCGAGTTTTCGGACCGCATCACCACAGGCGACGCTACGTTTTCCATGCTGGCACGCCTCTATTCGGAAGACCTGGAAAGCGCCACGCGAGGAGGCGAGCTCGGCTTTGTGGGACGCGGGCAACTGGTACCGGAGTTTTCCAACGTGGCCTTCAACCTGACCGACCCGAACCGCGTTTCGCGTATCGTGGAAACCGAATTCGGCTACCATATCATCCAACTGATAGAAAAACGCGGCGACCGCATCAACTGCCGGCATATCCTGCTGCGGCCCAAAGTACAACCCGACGACAAGCAAAAAGCCTTGGACACGCTGGACTCCATTGCCAATTTGGTACGAACGGAAAAAATGAGCTACCAACAAGCCGTAGCCTATTTTTCGCAAGATAAAAACACCGTCATGAACGCAGGCCTTATGATGAACGAAAAAACCGGCACATCCAAATTCGAATACCAAGACCTGCCCCAGGAAGTAGCCAAAGTTGTGTACAACATGAACGTAGGCGAAATATCGGCACCGTTTGTGATGATGGACACAAAAACAAACAAGGAAGTCTGCGCCATAGTCAGGCTCAAGTCGAAAGTAGACACACACAAGGCAGACCTGACCAATGACTACCAGACGCTGAAACAATTCCTGGAAAACAAAAGGAAAACCGAATTCATCAACAACTGGATAGCCACCAAACAAAAGGAAACCTATATCAGCATAGACCCGAAGTGGCGGGACTGCGATTTCATGTATCCGGGATGGATTAAATAGGGCTTCAACCGCTCCGAACAAACCATTGACCGAAAGCAGCTATCTTCAAACCGTTATGGAGAATACCCAGCATTGAACAGACCGATACGCATATTGTGCCTTTGTTTCCTGCTGTCGGCCGCAACCGGTATCCGGGCGCAACTGCCCAAGTCCATTGCAGCCCATCCGGAAGAGGAAAATGCCACACTGATATACCTGGAACAGTGTGACCGGCTGTCGTTCGACCAGCAACGGCTTCCGGATGCACAAGTGCTGCACGGCAACGTGCGCTTCCGGCACGACAGCATCCTGATGTTCTGCGACAGTGCCTACTTTTACGAAAACCTCAACTCCATGGACGCATTCGGCAACATACGCATAGAACAAGGCGACACGCTCTTTGTGTACGGCGACCTGCTGTTTTACAACGGCAACACCAAACTGGCCCGGCTGCGCGAGAACGTGCGCATGATAGACCGCACCACCACCCTCACAACCGACAGCCTGAATTATGATCGGAAACAAAATCTGGCATACTACTTCACCGGCGGCACCATACAAGACAGCCTGAACACACTCCATTCCGTGTGGGGACAATACTCGCCGAACACCAAGGAAGCCTTCTTCAAGGAGAATGTCCAACTGGAAAACCCAAACTTCCACATGGAAACGGACACCCTGATATACAACACGGAAACGTATATTGCCAACATAGTGGGGCCGACAAAAATTATCTATCAGGAAGAAACCACCATCTATTCCACATCGGGATGGTATGACACCAACACCGAAAAATCCATGTTGTTGGACAACTCGTTGGTTGTACACTCGGACGGAAAAACACTGCGGGGCGATACGATTTTTTACGACAAAAAAGCCAAATTCGGCGAATCCTTCTCCAATGTGGAACTGACCGACTCCGTGCAGAAAACCACCCTGTACGGCGACTATTGCTTCTACGACGAAATCGAGGAATTCGGCCTGGCCACACGGAAAGCATTGCTCACCGAATGGTCGGGCGAAGATACGCTGTTCGTACATGCCGACACCCTAGCCACCGGAAAAGATTCCACATACAACGTCAGGTACGGCTATCACAACGTGCGCATATTCCGCAACGACGTGCAATGCGTATGCGATTCCATGTTCTACACCGACAAAGATTCCATCCTGTCGTTGTACTACGAACCCATCATGTGGAACAGCAACAACCAGATTTCTGCCGATTTTATTCAAATTTACATGGTTGGAGAAGAGGTTGACCACGCCTTCCTGCAAGGTTCGGCCATCGCCATCCAGCAGGAAGACTCCATTCGCTACAACCAATTGTCAGGCAAGGAAATAACCGCCTATTTCCAGGACAGAGACTTGTATCGGGTGGATGTGAGCGGCAACACGGAAACCGTTTTTTTCCCGAAGGAAGATGACGGCACATTGCTCGTCATTAACAAACTGCTAAGCAGTTATGCACAACTTTTTTTCAAAGACAGGAAAATAGAAAAAGCCGTCTTTATGCCTGCTGCATCGGGAACAACCTATCCGTTAGACGATCTGGCACCCGAGGAAACACTGCTGGGCAACTTTTTTTGGGCAGAACAGGAACGCCCGCAGAGCAAAGACGATGTTTTCCTAAGACCTGAGCGTACTAAACGGCCTGAAAAAGGTGCCGCAAGCGCGGCCACAACCAACAAACAAAACCCCAAAACAGGCAACACAAATGAGGATAAACGAAAAAGCGGAGGTTTTCGCAATGCAAATACATAAAACACAACACCATAACAACATGAAACGAACAGCAACTTTCCTGACAATGCTTGTCATCGCATGTGCATTGCACGCACAGCCGGTGGCGGTATCCAACAATTACGATACCGGATTCGGCATACAATTCGGCTACATTAACGCACGGCCGCAATCACGCATCGGTTCAACCGAGGAATATACAACCGGCACACCACTTAACGGCTTCAAAGTCGGGCTTGTACACGAACTGAACTTCTACAAAGGGCTCGGCATGGTGTACGGACTGAACTACTCCTATCTGGGAAGAAGAACCTCGTGGGAAACAGACGACACGTACAACAACATACAAACCAGAGAAGGCGAAACGGCCCATCGTTTGGATATTCCGGTAAATCTGCAATACAAAGTGACCATTGCACGCAAGACCTATTTTATCATGCATGCCGGCCCGGATTTCGACTATTGCCTGTCGCATACGCAGACCACATTCACACGCAGCACAAACCAGAGCGTCTCCCTGAATGACAAGTATACGACAAATCTGTTGGAAACGGACGAAGACAGTGATGGCGTAACAGACAATTCTCCGTTCAACGTGTTGCTGAATATCGGCCTTGGCTTCCAGTTTCACAACGCACAAATCAAAGGCGGCTACAGTTTCGGCATATTCAACACACAAAATGACAGATACTACAATACGCAAAGCAAATATTGGTATTCGCGTCAGAACGAATGGAACATCCGGCTCGTGTACATCTTCTGAACGCAACGATGAAGAAAATCGGATTTTGCCTATTGTTGGACATCATCGGTCTGGCAAGCTACTTG
>CAYUYS010000030.1:5025-13606 GCA_964449415.1 uncultured Paludibacteraceae bacterium
AAATACATCCGCTCGCTGCAAAAACTGCAACAGAACCTGTTTATCTGTGCGCCAAGTACGGCACAGCGTGCCGGAATCAGTGCCATCAACCAAGCAGCCGCCGACGTGGAACGCATGCGTTCCATCTACGATGAACGCCGCCGCTACCTGATTGGCAGGCTGCAAGAAACCGGATTCACGATACACACCGAACCGCAAGGCGCATTTTACGTATTTGCCGATGCACGGCGGTTCACCAACGATTCATACCGCTTTGCACTCGATGTGCTGGAAAAGGCACATGTAGGCATCACACCGGGCGTGGACTTCGGCACCAACGGAGAAGGATTCGTGCGCTTTTCGTATGCCAATTCATTGGAAAACATAAAAACCGGCATGGACCGGCTGTCACAATACCTGAAATGAAGAAGACGGAATTTTTCATAGCCTGCCGCTATTTGTTCAGCAAAAAGTCGCACAACTCCATAAACATTGTTTCCGGCATATCCGCAGCGGGCGTTTGTGTGGGCACTGCTGCCCTGATATGTGTGCTGTCCGTCCTGAATGGCTTCAATTCTTTGGTAGAGCAAATGTTTTCCGCATTTGACCCCGACCTGAAAATAACCGCTGTCGAAGGCAAAAACTTTCGCATCGACACAGAACAGTTCGAAACCATCCGAAATCACCCGAATGTGGCCTGTTTTTCGGAAACCATAGAAGAAAATGCCTTGGTACGCTTTACGGACAAGCAAGTGCCGGCCACCATCAAAGGCGTGGACTCCGTTTTTACGCAACTCACACAAATCGATTCCATCATCACCAGCGGCACATTCACCGTGTACGATGGCGCGTTCGAACGCTGTGTGGCCGGCGTCGGACTGGCACACAAACTGGGCCTGAATGCCTATTTTATTGACCCGGTGAAAATATACGCTCCCAAACGCAGCGGACAAATCAGCCTGTTGCGCCCCGAAAGGAGTTTCAACGAATCCAGCCTGTTTATCGCCGGGCTCTTTTCCGTCCAGCAAGTCCAATACGACGATGAATACATGCTTGTTTCACTCGAACTGGCACGTTCGCTGTTCGATTACGAGCCGGGACAAGTCACGGCCATTGAACTGAAACTGAAGAACTTGGACGACATTGCCAAAACCAAAAAGGAATTGCGTGAAGCCCTCGGCGAAGTCTATTACGTGTACGACCGTTACGAACAGCAGGAAGAATTTTTCCGTATCATGAAAGTGGAAAAATGGATGACTTTCCTGATTCTGGCCTTTATCCTGCTGATTGCCACGCTCAACATCATCGGTTCGCTTTCCATGCTTATCATTGACAAGCAAAACGACATTGAGATATTGCGCAACCTTGGGGCCGAGCCATCCCTCATCAGAAATATTTTCCTGCTGGAAGGCTGGCTGATTTCCGGCTGCGGTGCCATTATCGGCATGCTGGCAGGCGTTGTGCTGTGCCTGCTGCAACAGACCTTCGGTTTCCTGCGCTTGGGCAACAATTTTGTCATTGATGCCTACCCCGTGCAGGTACAGGCCGGCGATGTCCTGCTGATTTTCTGCACTGTCCTGCTGCTCGGATTCCTGGCAGCCTGGTATCCAACCAGATATATTCAAAAACGTAAGCAAAACCACTGAAACAATGAAAACAAGCAGAACCCTGTTTTTCCTTGCGCTTGCTTTCTGCACAACGGCGTGCGACCCGGACGAGCCAAGTACAACCACCGAGAAAAGTTTCCGACTGACCACAGGAGCCAGCTATTATTGGGGGAATGCGGGAGACATCTGGCAGGATAACGAACTCGCAGGAAGCAATGTGGTGGCCATTGACCTCTATTCGGAAAACCTCAGCTACGACACCGAAAGCCAGGAATATGTAGGCACAGGCTACAACCTGTACATCGAAAACATATTTCTCGACACCAACAGCCTCACCCTTGCACCCGGAACATACGTCATGGACTCCCTCAGCGGCGCGCCTTTCACGTTCACGCCCGGAATATGGACGGTGCAGAACTATCCCTACGGGGCATACCTGATTACCGTAACAAGCACCGCCATCAGTTACGAGATCATAAGCAGCGGCACATTCACCGTTACGGAAAAAGGCGATTCCACCCTTATCGATTTCACCCTTCAAACAGAAGACGGCACAACCATTACACCACAATTCCGGGGTATTCTGGATGCATACGATGCCAGCGGCAGCTACGACTACTCCTACGAACCGCAACCGGCCACCGAGCAAGACTGGACATTTCTCCGTGCCGACACGGCCATTTGTTACGGCGACTATTACGGAAACGGAACAGCCACCGTGGACTTGTTGCTCAGCAACGATGAAGTTTTTGCCTATCTGGAACTCAATTGCCCCATGTTCGACAACGACTCCATCCCGACCGGCACATACAAAATAGACTCGTCACACCAAGCATATACCGTTACTGCCAGCCAAGGTTTTTCTGAAGACGAGGGCGTTGATTGGCCATCGTTCATTGGCATTTACGCATCGAACAACACCTACACGTATGCATATTATCTGATGTCAGGGACACTCGCCATCAGCCGCACGGACAGCCAATACGCCGTGGAACTGAATGCCGTTTCCTACTACGGCAGCCGCATTCGCGCTACGTACGCCGGCACAATCCACGTGGCGAGGCCAACGCAAAAATCGCTGGAAATAACCTCCAAACCCGCAGTCAAGACGCGGACAACCGCAACAGGCAAACGCGGCCGAATGGCATACGGAACAAAAATTCAACCCTAACGAACCCACGTGATTCCGGCCGATTACCATAGTTATCTGCTGTTGGAAAAATCGCTTTCGACCAACTCCGTTGCCGCCTACGAACAAGATCTTGCCAAACTGCAAGCCTTTTTGGAGGAACGCGGCATTACGCTCGAAAAGGCCGGTTTCAACGATTTGCAGGAATTCATTTACCAAATCGGGAAGGAAACGGACAACCCGCGTTCGCAAGCACGGATTCTGTCGGGCATCAAATCTTTTTATCGGTTTCTCATCTATACCAACCGCATCGAAAGCGACCCGACCGAACTGATTGAGGCACCCAAATTGGGAAAGCATTTGCCCGACGTGCTCACTGTCAATGAAATAGATGCCATGATTGCCGCCATCGACCTGAGCAAACCCGAAGGACAGCGAAACCGTACCATTGTGGAAATGCTGTATGGTTCGGGGCTGCGCGTTTCGGAACTTACATCGCTGAAAATAAGTAACATGTACCTGAAAGAAGGTTACATGCTCGTGGAAGGCAAAGGCAGCAAACAGCGTCTGGTGCCTATCTCAACGGAGTCGGAAAAGCAGTTCAAACTGTGGATAATCGATCGTAACAAACTGGACATCAAGCGTGGAAACGAAGACTATGCCTTCCTGAACCGCCGCGGCGCCCAACTGACACGCGCCATGATTTTCACCATCATCAAACAACTGGCAGCGGCAGCCGGCATCCACAAAAACGTAAGTCCGCACACGCTCCGTCACAGTTTCGCAACCCATCTGCTGCAAAACGGGGCAAACCTGCGCATCATCCAGCAACTGCTGGGACACGAAAGCATCACCACCACGGAAATATACACCCATATCGATGTCCATTTCCTGCGCGACGCAATCATGAAGTACCATCCCATGAACCGCAAACAAGCATGAAAACCTGCATACAACGTATTATCAACACCTTATGCCGGAAACAGGCTTGCCTTGTGCCGATGTTGCTGCTGAGTGGCATGCTGCAACTCGCGGCCGCACAGGAAACCATTATCGTCGGCGAGGTGTTCGATGCCCGGACGCAACAGCCCATTGAGAACGCAAATATCTATTTCAAGAACACGCAAATAGGCACCACATCGAATCCGGACGGACTGTTCATGCTACGCACCAACCGGAAACACAGCGAAATACTTGTCGTCTCGGCCATCGGCTACAAAAGCCAACAATTCAAGGTCAGAATAGGACAATATGCCGGCGTGCAAGTGGAACTGACCGAAGAAAACACGATGCTGCAAGATGTGTTCATCCTGCCCGGCAGCAACCCGGCCCTGCCGCTAATGGAACAGGTGCGGACGCATCGCACGCAAAACAATGCCCTGATGTACAAGGACTACTCGGCACAAAGCTCGGAGCAATTCCAACTGTTCGTCAGCAACCTGGACAGCCGAAACCTGCAACGCCGGATGTGGCAAAGCCTGCAAAAAGGCATGATCGTCAGCGAAGATTCCAGCCTGCTGATGCCGCTGTACCTGACCCAAAAAAACTACTTGCTGAACGGAAACAAAAAAGAACTCTGCACAACCGAACGGGAACAGAACACTGTTTTCCCCTCGTCGGGCACCAACACGGAATGGCTGCAGAGCAGCATGGAACAGCACGTGGATTTCTACCAAAACACCATCAGCCTGTTCGGGCGCAACTTCATCAGCCCGCTGGCATCAAGCGGTAACGCCTACTACAATTTCTACCTCACGGACAGCCTGCAAACGGACAACGGGAAACAATACGTCATCCGGTTCAAAAGCAAAAACATCAAAAACCTGGCCTTTCAGGGAGAAATGCGCATCGACTCGGCCAGCTATGCCCTGCAACACATCGCCGCTTCCGTGCCATCGCGAGCCGCCATCAACTTCATTGCCGACCTGCAAATCCGACAAGACTTTTCCGACAAGCCACCCTATCCGAAAACCAACGAACTGGCAACCATACTGTTCGATTTTGCCGTTTCCATCGACAGCACACGTTATTTCCCGACATTGTATGCCGTCCGCCACACCCAAACAGACGAAGCCACCATGCCCGTGCAAAGCCTGCTGCCCGATACGGAAACCGTGTCATCGGCATTGGACAGCCTGAACGACACGCGGCTAATGAAAACGGCCCGATGGTTAGCCCAAACGCTTTTTACCGGCTACGCACCGGCCGGCTACGTAGACATCGGCAAGTTTGTACAGATGCTGGGCTACAACGCCGTAGAAGGCTGGCGCGTCGGATTGCCTCTGCGTACTTCCGAGAAACTCATGAAAAACATCTGCATAGAAGGATACGCCGGCTACGGTTTCCGCGACAAAGCCTGGAAGTATATGGGACAGGTGCAATTCCGGCTGCCTGCCGAACAGCGGCATCTGGTCGGATTGGGCTATGCCGACGACTATATCCGGTCGGAATACAACCCTTTCGACTTGTATTTGCGCGAAAACAGCATCGGACGCGGCTACACGGACTTGTCAAGCTCCTTGCTGGTGTTCAGTCCGCAATACAACCTGACCCGCAAACGGGAAGCAAGCCTCCGGCTGCACGATGACTGGACGGACAACTTTGAAACGCGGTTGGACATTCGCAGCGGCCGGCAAAACTACGGAACACCCATCGGCACATTCTACACCGCGCCGACATTCCGCTACAACAGCATTGCACTGACGGGCCGCTGGTCGTGGAACGAACGCACCGTCGACGCGTTCTTTACCCGACGTTACCTGTACAACAACCTGCCGGTTGTACACGCCGGCATTGAAGGAGGCAATTTCCGCATCGACGAGACGCAAACATCCGGCAATTATGCAAAAATAAACCTGATGCTGCGGCAGAAAATATCGGCCGGCATGCTCGGCACTATCGACTACCTCGTGCAGGCAGGCTATGTGTTCGGCAATGTGCCCTACCCGCTGCTGCAAACCATGCACGGCAACGAAAGCTGGGGCTACGACAACTACAAATTCTCGCTCATGAACAACGGCGAGTTCGTGGCAGACAAATACGTCCTGCTGCACGCCGACTGGAACTTGGGCGGTATCCTGTTCAACCAGATTCCCGGCATCAAATGGCTCAACATCAGGGAGCTGGTAAGCCTGCACGCGGCCTGGGGCGGCCTGCGCGACAGCCACGCCACACTCCTAGCCCTGCCCGAAGGCATGGGCACATTTTCCGAACCTTACGTGGAAATCGGTGCCGGTATAGGCAACATCCTGCGCGTGCTGAACGTGCAGTCTGTCTGGCGGCTGACCGAACGCAACCGACCCGACGCTGTGTTGTGGGGCGTCAAATTCCAACTCCACCTCGGTATGTAATACCTTTGCATAAAATGCAAAAAAACATCCCAAACACATTGTTTATACAAAAAGTATGCGTACTTTTGCGCCGCTAATTAATAATTATACCTATCGTGAACATCCGACAAAACCGCTTGAAGGTTATCAGTTCCATTCTGAACGCACAGATAATCAACAGTCAGGATGCCTTGCAGCAAGCCCTGAGAACGGAAGGCATCCACGTCACCCAAGCCACCCTGTCACGCGATCTGAAGTTGCTCAAAGTAGTCAAAACCGCCCTGCCGGACGGCACATACAAATACCTGTTGCCCAACAGCCTGCCGCCGCCCAACGAAAAAGTAACCGGCATAAGCAACGAAACCGCGCGCGGAGCCGTGCTCGAAATCGGCTTTTCCGGCCCGTTCGCCATCGTGAAAACACGCCCCGGATATGCCAGCGCCGTAGCATACGACATAGACCTGCGCGGCGAAGAATACATACTCGGAACCATAGCCGGCGACGACACAATACTGGTCATTCCGCACGAACAATTTTCACGAGAAACCATTCAGGACTTCCTGAAAGGACTTTGGTAGCATTAAAAGCCGATTTGCCGAACAAACAAATGGAGAAGATCGATGTAATCATAGCCGGAGAGGAACATTTGTCGTACGTACCCGAAATTCTTTCGACCATCGAGAAGGCCGCAAAAACAAGGGGAACCGGCATCGCACGCCGGGATCCGGCATACGTGGCGCAGAAAATGCGCGACGGCAAAGCCATTATCGCGCTGTGCGGAACCGAATTTGCCGGGTTCTGCTACATAGAAACGTGGAGCAACAAGAACTTCGTGGCCAACTCGGGGCTTATCGTGGCCGACAAGTTCCGCAACATCGGCCTGGCCACACGCATAAAGTTGCGGGCCATCGAACTGTGCCACGAACGTTTCCCGACATCCAAAATATTCAGCCTCACCACCGGCGCAAAGGTAATGAAAATGAACACCGACCTCGGGTTCAGGCCGGTAACCTTCGCCGACCTGACCGACGACGATGCCTTCTGGCAAGGCTGCCACACATGCGTGAACTACGACATCCTGACCCGCACCGGGCGCAAAATGTGCCTCTGCACCGGCTTGCTGTACGACCCCTGCGACCCGGCCAACGCCGAAAACGAAAGACGCCTGAAAGAGAAATACAAAATAAACCATCCGGAAGAAGAGACGGAACAATAAAACACTACGATTATGAAAGAGAAAGTCTTATTGGCATTCAGCGGCGGGTTGGACACGTCGTTCTGTGCAAAATACTTGGAAGAACAAGGTTACGAAGTGCATACGGCCGTGGCCAACACGGGCGGCTTTGACGAGGCCGAACTGGAACGCATAGCCCGGCGGGCCAAAGACCTCGGCGTGGCATCGCACGTCGCACTCGACATCACCGGGGAATACTACGACAAAAGCATCCGCTACATGGTGTACGGCAACGTGCTCCGCAACGGCACCTACCCCATTTCCGTAAGCTCGGAGCGCATTTTCCAGGCCATGGCCATTATCAACTACGCCAAACAAATAGGCGCAGACTACGTGGCACACGGCAGCACCGGTGCCGGCAACGACCAGGTGCGCTTCGACCTGACGTTCGAAATACTGGCGCCGGACATCAAAATACTGACACCGACACGCGACCGGGTGCTCACGCGGGAATACGAAATCAATTACCTGAAAGAACGCGGCATTGTGGCCGACTTCACCAAAATGGAATACAGCATCAACGCCGGACTGTGGGGCACCAGCATCGGCGGCAAGGAAACGCTCCGTTCGGAACAGACCCTGCCCGAAGATGCCTACCCAAAGCAAATCACCCGACAGGGCGAGGAGCAGCTCACGCTCGGCTTTGAAAAGGGGCAGCTGTGCAGCGTAAACGGCCGGACATTCGCCGACAAGATAGCCGCCATAAACGAAGTGGAGCGCATCGGTTCCGCCTACGGCATAGGCCGCGACATGCACATTGGCGACACCATCATCGGCATCAAGGGCCGCGTCGGGTTCGAGGCCGCCGCCGCCATGCTGATTATCAACGCCCACAAAATGCTCGAAAAACATACGCTCACCAAATGGCAACTCTACTGGAAAGACCAGATAGGCACCTGGTACGGCATGTTCCTGCACGAGGCGCAATACTTAGAACCCGTCATGCGCGACATGGAGGCCTTCCTGGAGCACTCGCAGGAGAACGTAACCGGCACCGTCATCATCACCCTGCGGCCGCGCTGCTACACGCTCGTGGGCGTAGAAAGCCCGTTCGACCTGATGAAAACCGATTTCGGCGAATACGGCGAAGTGAACAAAGCCTGGACAGCCGACGATGTGAAAGGCTTCACGAAAATACTCGGCAACCAAATGAAGATATACCACAACGTGCAAAAACGCAACGGAAAAGCCTGAAAACAAAGGCACTTTGAACCGGCAAACCGGGCGGAGCAAACCCTGTGTTCTGCCCGGTTGCCTTATCCGCCCGGCCTCCTACCCTCCCTCTTCCCCCTTGCCGCTCCCG
>CAYUYS010000031.1:0-13205 GCA_964449415.1 uncultured Paludibacteraceae bacterium
TTCCTCCCGCCGCACCGATACCTCTGCCTACGCCGCCCGCACCATTTTCTCCCCGCCGCACCCACGCCAATGCCTCCGCTGCATGCACCCTTTTTCCCCCACTGTACCGACAATCTCCATTCCTCCGTACTCACCCTTTTCCCCCCACCGCACCCATTATCTCCCTCCCGCCGCATGTACCCTTTTCCCCCCGAAGGGAAAATAACACCCCCTCAGAAGGGGCAATTACACCCCCTCCGACTGGGTCGTCACACCCCCTCCGGCGGAACGGCTACAATTGCTCCGAAGGAACGGTTACAGTGCACTCGGCGATGCACTCCGGTGCATTCGGCGATGCACACTTGTGCACTCGGCGATGCACAACAATCCCCCCGAAGGGGTCGTCACAACCGATGCGACGGAACGATTACAACCGCTCCGAAGGAAGGATTGAAAACGGTGCGTCGGGGTAGTCGGAAAAAGTCCGTCGGATAGATTAGAAAAGGGTAGGGGGATAGGTCGGAAACGCTTAGGCGGTGTAGTCGGAACCGGTGCAAAGGAAGGGTCGGAAAAAGTGCGGGGGAGTAGTGGCAACGGATGCAGCAGAGAAGCCGGAAAGCGTGCGGCAGTTGGGCTAAAAACGGTGCGGCGTTTACCGCCCGAGCAGGATACGCTTAATGTCGTTGAGCTTGTTCAGGGCCTCGATGGGCGTGAGGCGGTCTATGTCCAAGCCGTTTATCTCGTCCCGGATCTGGGCCAGTACGGGGTCGTCCAATTGGTAGATGCTCAGTTGCATGCCGGCGCGGGTGTGGGTCAGGCTGTCCACCGAGCGGCTGAGGCTTTGCGGCTTGTTCTCCGCCTCGAGTTGGGCGAGTATTTCCTCCGCGCGCCGCACGATGGCGGGGGGCATGCCCGCCATTTTGGCCACATGTATCCCAAAGCTGTGCTCGCTGCCGCCGCGCACCAGCTTGCGCAGGAAGATCACCTGCTTGTCCACTTCCCTTACCGACACATTGTAGTTGCGTATCCGCCCGAAGGCTTTCTCCATGGCATTGAGCTCGTGGTAGTGCGTCGCAAACAGGGTTTTGGCGCAGTGGCGGCTCTCGTGTATGTACTCCACTATGGCCCACGCCAGGGAGATTCCGTCGTAAGTGCTGGTGCCCCTCCCCAGCTCGTCGAAGAGCACCAGGCTTCGCTCCGAGAGGTTGTTCAGGATGCTTGCGGCCTCGTTCATCTCCACCATAAAGGTAGACTCCCCCGCCGACAGGTTGTCACTTGCCCCCACGCGGGTAAAGATCTTGTCCACCACCCCTATCGTGGCTTCTGCGGCGGGTACGAAGCTGCCGGTCTGCGCCAGGAGTACAATCAGTGCCGTCTGCCGCAGCAGGGCCGACTTGCCGGCCATGTTGGGCCCGGTGAGGATGATTATCTGCTGCCCGTCATTGTCGAGCAGCACATCGTTGGCCACGTAGGGCCGGGACTCGGGCAGCTGCTGCTCTATCACCGGGTGTCGGCCCTCCTTTATGTCGATTACCAAGCCTTCGTTCACGCAGGGGCGGCAGTAGCGGTGGGCCAGCGCCGTCTTGGCAAAGGACAGCAGGCAGTCTATCCGGGCCAGTGCGTTGGCATTGGCCTGAATGGCGGTCACGTACTCACCGACGGAGGCCGTGAGGTCGCTGAACAGGCGGGCTTCAATGCTGGCTATGCGTTCTTCGGCACCGAGTATCTGTATCTCATACTCCTTCAGCTCCGGGGTGATGTAGCGCTCTGCGCTCACCAAGGTCTGTTTGCGTATCCAGTCCTTGGGCACACGGTCCTTGTGGGTGTTGCGCACCTCTATGTAGTAGCCGAATACGTTGTTGAAACTGACCTTCAGGCTCGGTATGCCCGTGGCTACGCTTTCGCGGGCTTGGATTTGGTTCAGGTAGTCCTTCCCGGAGGCCGACAGGCTGCGCAGTTTGTCCAATTCGTCGTCTACGCCGCTGTTTATGATGCCGGTCTTGGCCAACAGGGAGGGCGGGTTCTCGCGGATTTCCCGGGCGATGCGGTCGCGTATGGTGGTGCAGGGGTTCAGCTGGCCGGCTATCTGTATCAGGGCTTCGTTTCCGGAGCGGGTACAAAGATCCTTTATGGGCGCTACGGCGGTGAGGGCGTAGCGGAGCTGTACCATCTCCCGCGGCGTGATGCGGTTTACGGCCACTTTGGATATGACGCGTTCCAGGTCGCCCGTCAGGCTGAGTTGTCGCGTCAGTTCCTCGCGCACGTCCGCCTCGCGGCAGAAGTAGTCCACCACGCTCTGCCGCTCGGTGATTTGCTGCACACTCTTGAGCGGGAAGGCCACCCAGCGGCGCAGCATGCGTGCCCCCATGGGGCTTACGGTGCTGTCGATCACGTCCACAAGGCTCTTGGCCCCCTCGTTGGTCGTGCCATACAGCTCTAAGTTGCGCACCGTGAAGCGGTCGAGCCACACGTAGCGGTCTTCCTCTATGCGCGACAGCTGCGATATGTGGCCTGTCTGCAAATGCTGTGTGAGGTCTAAGTAGTGCAAGATCGCCCCGGCCGCCACTATGCCCTTGCTCAGTTGCTCCACACCGAAGCCTTTCAGGGTCAGGGTGCCGAACTGTCGGAGCAGTCGCTCGTGGGTGCTCTCAGGGGTCATCATCCAGTCTTCCAGCTCGTAGGTGAAGTACTTGTTGCCGAAGCACTCCTCGAACAGCGGGCGTTTTCCGCGCTCAAACAAGACCTCTTTGGGGGCGAAGTTACTCAGCAGTTTGTCGGCATACTCCCGTGTCCCTTCCGCCAGCAGGAACTCCCCGGTGGAGATGTCTAAGAAGGCCACGCCCGTCAGCGTCTTGCCCAAGTGCACGCAGGCCACGAAGTTGTTTTCGCGGTTGTTCAGTACCGTGTCCGAGTAGGATACGCCCGGTGTGACCAATTCCGTCACGCCGCGTTTCACTAATTTCTTGGCTAATTTGGGGTCTTCTAATTGGTCGCAGATGGCCACGCGCAGTCCGGCGCGCACCAACTTGGGCAGGTAGGTGTCCAAGGCATGATAGGGAAAGCCGGCCATTTCCACATTGGCGGCGCTGCCGTTGGAACGCCTCGTAAGCGTAATGCCCAATATCTCCGCCGCACAAACGGCATCGGAGCAGTAGGTTTCGTAGAAATCGCCGCATCGGAACAGCAGCAACGCATCCGGGTAACGTTCCTTGATTTCGTTGAACTGCCGCATCATGGGGGTTACTGCCTGTCGTGCCATATCGGGTAGTTGGGTGGTTATGCCGTTGTCAGTGTTTCGGTCAGCTCGCTCAGGTCGCGAAACAGGAGCCGGGTGTATGCTTTCGCTTCCGGGCAGTCCGTGCCGTTGGTCAGGAACACCGGCCTCATGCCTGCGTTCCGCCCGAACTGCAGGTCGCTGATGGCATCGCCCACCATGAGCGCGTTACCAAGAACGAGGTCGGGGAAATCGGCCTGTGCCTGCAGGGCCATGCCTGTGGCCGGCTTCCGGTGGGGGCTGCCTTCGCCCTCCGCGCAATGATAGACCTTGTCTATCCGTCCTCCGGCCCTCTCAATGCATTGGCACATGTGCGCGTGCACCTCGGCCAAGTCCGCTTCGGTGAATAGTCCTTTGGCTATGCCTTGTTGGTTCGTCACCACAAAGATACGCCCGAAGCGTTTGGCCAGCTTTGGCATGGCTTCCAGCACGCCGGGCAGGAACTCGAACTCGGCGGGTGTCTTGACGTAGTCGCCCGCCCTGCGCCGGTTAATCACGCCGTCCCGGTCCAGAAAGAGAGCCTTAGCCGTTTGGAGCGGCAGTTCGGTCTGTGCGCGTGCGTAGTCGTCGGGTATGCCTATGTCGATGAAATAGTTGTCGCACACCCTGCCCGAAAGGGGCTCCGCCTGTTCCCTCTCGAGTATTTCCCGTTCAAAGGAGAACGCTTCGGGCAGCGGTTTCTGCAAGAGCCATTCCCTGTCTACGCAATAGATTCCCCCGTTTATCAGTCCGCCTTCGCTCCGGCCTCCCTTTTCGCGGAAGCCGGTTATGTGTAGCCTGTGGTTCAGCATCACCGCACCGTAGCGGCTCGTGTCGTCCACGGGGCGCAGCGCAACGGTCAGCGGGCTTGTGCGGCTGCGGTGGAATTGCACGAACGCCTCCAATGGAACGTCAAAGAAGGTGTCGCCGTTCAGCACGATCACCTGCTTGCTTTCGGCCATCGGCAGGGCCTTCCTGATGGCCCCTCCCGTCAGGAGAGGGGTAGTCTCCCGTGAATAGGACAGGCGTGTGTTTCCGTACCGGTCGCCGAAAAAGCCGGCTATCTGTTCGTGCTTGTAGCCCGTACACAGAATCACGTGCCCGATGCCTTCCGCCTGCAGTTTGTCCAGCAGGTATGCCAGAAACGGCCTCCCGTTGATGGGTGCCATGGGTTTGGGCACATCGCTGACCATTGGTTGCAGGCGTGTGCCGAATCCTCCTGCCAGAACAATCGCTTCCTTCATGGCTCTACGGGTTGGGGTTGTTAGCGGGTTTGCCGAAGATGGTTGCTTCCACCATTTCGCAGATAATGTGTCCGAGCATAATGTGGGCCTCTTGGATGCGGGGCGTGTCGTCCGATGGCACATTTATCAGGTAGTCGGCCCGTGCTTTCAGCTTGCCGCCGGTGCTGCCCGTAAGTGCCACGGTGATGACCCCGATACGGCCTGCCGTTTCAAAGGCGTTGAGTATGTTTGCCGAGTTGCCGGAGGTAGACAGTCCGACCAGCACATCTCCGCGGGTGCATGCCCCGTTAATCATGCGTGAGTAGATCTGGTCATACCCGTAGTCGTTGGCTACGGCTGTCAGATAGGATGTGTTGCAGTGCAGTGCTTCCGCGTTCAGCGGTGCGCGGTCAAGGTAGAAACGCCCGGACAGTTCGGCAGCCAGGTGTTGCGCATCGGCGGCACTGCCGCCGTTTCCGCAGAACAGCACGCGGTGTCCTGTTTGGAGTGCCTGTGTCAGGCAAGCGGCCACAGCTTCCGTACGCCGGAGCAGCGCTTCGTCAGCCAGAATGGCTTGCTTGACCGCAAGGGATGATTTTATTCTTGTCTGTATCATGTTTTCACGTCTTGTGTCAGTTTGTCGAACGCCAGGTTTGCAGTCCTTCCTGGGTAAATTCATAGCGTTTCACTTGTCCGCCAAATCGCATCAGGGCGCTTTCTACCCGATAGCGGCTGATTCCCGGGCAGTAGAACGACATGAAGCCGCCGCCGCCGGCACCGGACACCTTTCCGCCGGTGGCTCCGGCAGCAAGTGCTGTTTCGTAGATGTCGTCCAGCAGCGCATTGGTAATGCCTTGCGTCATGCGTTTCTTGTGTTCCCAGCCGAAATTCAGGATCTCACCCAATTTGCCCAGTTCGCCTTTCAGGATGGCTTCTTTCATCCAGACAGCCTGCTCCTTGAGTTTGTGCATGGCTTCTATGGCATCAGCTTTCTTTTCCGTGACGTTGCGTGCCTGCGACGCTATGATTTTGGCCGATTGGCGGCTTGTCTGCGTGTAGAAAAGCAGCAGGTTGTGTGCCAGCTCATCCTGCAAGTGCCTCCGAATGCGCAACGGATTTACGATGACTTTGTTGTCTGCATAGAATTCCATGAAGTTGAATCCGCCGAAGGTGGCTGCATATTGGTCTTGCTTGCCGCCGGCCATGTTCAGGTCCGTGCGTTCTATCCGATATGCCAGTTGTGCGATGTCGTATTCGCCAAGCGGGAGCTTGAGCCATTCCACGAATGCACCCAGCAACGAAACGACCAATGTGGACGATGTGCCCAGTCCGGAGCCGGCGGGTGCGTCCACATGCGTGGCCATCCGGAAGGAAAGCGGCTTGTGTGCGAAGTCGCGCACAATACGGTTGTAAACGCCTTTATGCAGCACAAACGGCCCTTCCGGCAGCAGCTCTTCGGTGGCGGGGAATACTTCGCGTACGCCGCTGTCAGGCATTTCGAACGTGATGCGACCGTCTTCCGTGGGTTCTATCGTTGTGTAGGCATAGAGGCTGATGGTGGCGTTCAGTATGGCACCTCCGTACAAGTCGGAATAGGGCGAAACATCGGTGCCGCCGCCGGCCAGGCCTAATCGTAAAGGTGCTTTGCTTCGGATGTACATGTTACTTGTTGGGTGCTTGTAAAACGTTCGTGATGGTTTCTGTCATTCGTTGCCAGGTATATTTTTGCTTTTCTGCCACAATGTGCGCACGGAACGCGTCCTGTTTCCCGTTCACGAAAAAGTCGCACAACGCATCCGCAATACACGTTGCATCCACCGGTGTCACATAGCCCACCTTGCCGTCCGGCACAATTTCCGCCAGCCCGCCCACATCGGTCACCAGCATGGGTTTCTCGAAATGGTAGGCAATCTGCGTCACGCCGCTTTGTGTGGCCGATTTGTAGGGTTGCACGATTATGTCGGCCACGTTGAAATAATGCTTGACTTCATCGTCGGCAATGAAATCGCTGCGCCAGATGATCTTGTCTGCCAGTCCGAGTTCTTTTTCCAGCCTGTGGTATTTCTCGGAATTGTTGTAGAATTCGCCGGCCACAATCAGCCGCACGTTCATTTTGTCAAACCGTTTGTCGGCCAGTGCATGCATCAGCAGATCAAGGCCTTTGTAATCGCGGATAAATCCGAAAAACAGCATGTAGCGCATTCCCGTATCTAATCCGAGCCGAGTTGCCGCTTGCTGCCGGTCTGTTATTTCTCCGAAATGATCGTAGAGCGGATGCGGGCAGAATGCCTTCGGCTTTTTGCGGTCGAACAGTTCGACATCGTGCATAACCGCGTCGGACATGGCCACAAAACCATCGACAGAACCGATGAAATAGCGCGCGAACAGTTTGTCGGCAAACCTTTTTTCATGCGGGATAACGTTGTCCAAAATGGAAACGACGCGTGTGTGTTCGTTCTTTCGTGCAAGGCGTGCAATGCTTCCCAGACACGGTGCCATGAACGGCAACCAGAATTTGATAACCACCAAATCGGGGCGTTTCTTGCGGATTTCGTTGCCTACACGCAGCCAGTTGAACGGATTTACCGAATTTACCTTGCGCACAATCCGCAAGTCATCGGGAGCCGGACCGTCGGAATATTGCGTCTTGCCGGGAAAAAGGAAATCCGGGTATTGAAGCGTAAACGTGTATGTTTCCACATCATGACCTTCCGCCACGAACTGGCGTGCCAGCCGTTCGTTGAAGGCGGACAACCCGCCGCGGTATGGATATGCTGTTCCTACGATGATTATTTTCATAACAGAATGCGTTGTGCAACGTCCGATGTGCAACAACCGGCAAAGTTACTAAATTTATTGGTAGTTTAAAAGGGTTGGGACAAAAAAGCGCTTTTAAAAGCTAGTCTGTCCGCTATTCATTGCGTTGTTCTGCTGTTTTCTGTCATCCTGTCGGCGGTTGTACGACAAAATGGGTGCACGTAATTTTGGGACGGCGAATGGTTTGTCTTATGCGTTTGATTGGTGATAAAAAGTTGCAAAAAACACGTTTTATCTGAACAAAAACAAGAAAAATAGACGTCTGTCTAACAAAAGGTTTGGCAGTTGATTTTTTTGTTGTATATTTGCCGCCTGAAAAATCGTTAACCCCAATAACATTTAGTAGACAATGAAAGTAGAACAAGTGATGAACGACCTGCGGCGTCGTTTCCCGAATGAGCCTGAATATCTTCAGGCAGTAGAAGAAGTTTTGAATTCGATTGAGGATGTATACAATGCCCATCCCGAGTTTGAGAAGCAGAATTTGATTGGACGTCTTTGTATCCCGGATCGTATTTTTTCCTTCCGCGTTTCTTGGGTGGATGACAAAGGCAACGTTCAGAACAATATGGCATATCGCGTACAACACAATATGGCTATCGGCCCGTACAAAGGCGGCATACGTTTCCATGCTTCTGTAAATCCCTCCATTTTGAAGTTCCTTGCTTTTGAGCAAACCTTCAAAAATGCCCTGACCACCTTGCCGATGGGCGGTGCAAAAGGTGGATCGGACTTCTCGCCGAGAGGCAAATCCGATGCCGAAGTAATGCGTTTCTGCCAGGCCTATATGATGGAACTGTTCCGTCACATCGGTCCGGATACGGATGTTCCCGCCGGTGATATCGGTGTAGGCGGCCGCGAAGTAGGCTATATGTTCGGCATGTACAAGAAATTGTCGCACGAGTTTACCGGCACGTTGACCGGCAAAGGCTTGGAATTCGGCGGTTCGCTGATTCGTCCCGAAGCTACCGGCTACGGCAATATCTACTTCCTGCTGAACATGCTGGAAACTCGCGGCATTGACATCAAAGGCAAGAAATGCTTGGTTTCCGGTTCTGGAAACGTGGCCCAATACACTTGCGACAAACTGTTGCAATTGGGTGCAATCCCGGTAACTTTGTCCGACTCGGATGGGTATATTTACGATCCCGATGGCATTACGCGCGAAAAGCTCGATTACGTTATGGAATTGAAGAACGTTTATCGTGGCCGTATCCGCGAATATGCCGAAAAATACGGTTGCAAATACGTGGCCGGAGCACGTCCGTGGGGCGAAAAGGCCGACATTGCATTGCCTTCGGCTACACAGAACGAACTGACCGGTGACGATGCAAAAACGTTGATTGCCAACGGTGTGATTGCTGTTTCGGAAGGTGCTAACATGCCGTCCACCCCCGAAGCCATTGAAGTATTCCAAAAGGCAAAAATCCTGTATGCTCCGGGCAAGGCCGCCAATGCCGGTGGCGTGGCAACTTCCGGTTTGGAAATGTCGCAGAACTCGGTGCGCTTGAGCTGGAGCGCAGAAGAAGTGGATGCCAAGCTGAAAGGTATCATGGCCGACATCCATGCCAACTGCGTAAAATACGGCACAGAGCCGGATGGTTATATCAACTACGTGAAGGGTGCCAACATTGCCGGCTTTATGAAAGTGGCCAAAGCCATGATGGCGCAAGGTATCGTTTAATCAACCGATTTATTGTGATTGTTTGTTTTGCGGGTTGCCTGAATTTCAAGCAACCCGCAGTTTTTAAATGTACATTGTCACGAAACGAACTTTTTCTGACAATAAAGTTTCTATTTTAACGCATCCTTGAAGAATCCGTCTATCTTATCAAAAGGAATGACACTGAGATTATCGTATAAATCTACGTGGTTGGCTCCGGGAATAATAAGCAGTTCCTTGTTTTCGGTAGTCAGGCGCTTGTAGGCATCCTCGCTGAAATAGCGTGAATGCGCCTTCTCTCCGTGTATCATCAGTACGGCACTGCGAATCTCGTTTATATAGGTAAGCAGCGGCATATTGAGGAACGACAGGACACTTGTCTTCGTGATGCCATCAGTGGAGTTCGGCGAACGGCGGTGGTAGCCTCTTTCGGTTTTGTAATAGTCGTGATATTCCTTGACGAATTGCGGAGCATCATCGGGCAAAGGATCAAGTACACCACCGTTACGCTCGTACTCTCCCGTTCGGTATGCCACCGTGCGAAGTTCGTTTAATTGCCGGCGGAGTTCATACCGTGCATCCGCATTATCATTGGCATCGAAATATCCGTTGGCACTTACGCGGCTCATATCGTACATGGTCGATGTTACCGTAGCCTTGATACGAGGGTCGTTGGCTGCCGCATTCAGTCCGAACCCGCCCCAGCCGCAGATACCGAGAATACCGATACGTTCCGCATCTACATCTTCACGGGAAGTTAGGTAATCGACTGCCGCACTGAAATCCTCCGTGCTGATTTCCGGCGAAGTGAGGTAACGGGGAGTACCACCGCTCTCGCCGTAATAAGAAGGATCGAATGCGATAGTCAGAAAACCGCGCTCGGCGAGGGTCTGCGCATAACGCCCCGACACCTGTTCTTTCACGGCACCGTAAGGGCCGCAGACGGCAATGGCAGCCAAACGCCCCGAGGCATTTTTCGGTTTGTAGAGGTCGGCGGCAAGCGTGATACCATAGCGGTTGTGGAATGTGATTTTGCTGTGTTCCACCTTATCGCTCTGTGGGAAAGTTTTGTCCCACTCCTGAGTCAATTCCAATGTTTCCATACTTATTTTTACTGTTTTCTGTGCCACGACATTCGCAAAGGCCAAGAATGTCAGCACGACGATTGTTTGTAATTTCATAACTGATGATTTTTTAATGTCCTACCTGACGTTGCTGTTCCGCATTATACCTGTCACCTACAACGGGAATAGCAGCGACTTTATTTTCAAGTTCTTTCCATTCGTCGGCCGAGAGTGCAAACTCCATTGTGCGGAGGTTTTCCTCCAAGTGCGACAATTTGGTTGTTCCGGGAATAGGGACAATCCACGGAGCTTTCCAAAGCAGCCAGCCGAGAGCCACTTGTGCAGAGGTCATGCCCCGCGTACGTCCGAAATCTTGCAGCACATTCACGATACGCGTATTCAGCCGCATGGCTTCGGGCTGGAAGCGGGGTAGGGTGGTACGGTTGTCGTTGTTCGGGTCGAACTGCGTATACTCATTGATGTCACCGCCCAAAAACCCTCGATTTATCGGGCTGTAGGGTACGAAGCCTATGCCTAATTCCCGGCAGACATCCAATACACCATTAGTTTCCACATCACGATGCATCAGATGATATTCGCTCTGAATGGCTGTCAGCGGGCAGACGGCGTGTGCCTTGCGGATGGTCTCTGCACCGACCTCGCACATTCCCCAACGCTGTACCTTACCCTCTTTAATGAGGTCGGCAATCGTTGCCGCCACCTCTTCTGCCGGAGTATTCGGGTCGGCACGGTGCTGGTAGAACATGGCTATGCTGTCCGTGCGAAGGCGTTTCAGCGAACCTTCACAATAGCGGCGGATGGCTGCGGGACTGCTGTCCTGACGGCCGGTCGCTTTTCCGTCAATGACATCGTGTCCGAATTTGGTGGTCACATGCACGCGGCCTTTGTATGATGCCAATGCCTCGCCGGCCAATTCCTCATTGTTTAGCGGCCCGTAAATAATAGCCGTGTCGAACATGGTCACACCCCGATCCGCCGCCTCGTGCAGCAGGCGAATGCACGCTTGCTTATCCGGATGTTGGCTGCGGTGATAGGTCATGCCCATTACGCCGAAGCCGAGAGCCGACACCTCGAATGAAACCTTTCCCGTACCGAGTGTGCGGCGGGCTAATCCGTCTTTGCCGGTTGCTGTCTCTTCGCCGTTCAGTATAGCTTCCGCTGCTCTGACTTTGTGGAATGTAGGCTGTATGGTCATTGCCGCGCCTACAGCGGCTGCCGTCTTGAGAAATCCCCTGCGGCTGATACCTTTTTGCTCTTTCATATTGTTACTGTTTAAAGATTAATGAATACTGAATGCACCGTCCACCAAAAGGGCATGCCCGTCTACGAAACTGGCCTGCGGACTGCACAGCCAAAGCACGGCATTGGCAATCTCTTCGGGCCTGCCGAGCCGTCCGGCGGGAATATCCCGAATCAGTTCGCCTTCCAGTTTGGGATTGCGTCGTATCAGCTCCTCGGCCATCGGTGTGCGGATCGCGCCCGGACAAACGGCATTGATACGGATACCTTTCGCGGCGTAGTCGATGGCGGCTGTACGCGTAAGTCCGATAACGGCATGCTTGCAAGCAATGTAGGCTGCCTGTCCGGGGAAACCCGTTACTCCGCCTTGCGACGAGGTGTTGACAATCGCTCCGCCGCCTTGCTTCAGCATCTGGATGATTTCATACCGCATGCAGTTCCATACGCCTTTCAAGTCCACCGCTACCGTGCGGTCGAACTCCTCGTCAGTTATTTCTGCCATCGGACGCTGCGGAGTTTGGATACCCGCATTGTTAAAGGCCGCGTCCAATCGTCCGTAAGTGGCTACAATCCAGTCTATCATTTCTTTTACTGCCTGCGTATCCGACACATCGCAACTATACGACACGGCTTTATAGCCATCGGACACTAATTTTTCGGCCTGTACTTTTGGCTCGTTTATGTCTGCCATGATTACCACGGCACCCGCTTTGGCGAATGCCTCTGCCGAAGCCAGTCCTATACCTGCTGCCGCACCTGTTACCATTGCGACTTTTCCATCCATTGTTTTCATATTATCCTGTATTTATTGTTTGTCTGCAAAGGTAAAAACAAAGCCCCGCAACGGCTTTGCTGCAAGGCTCAAATTCTTTTGTCCTGAAGTGCATGCTGCCACGAAGGGGCTACACCGTATGCTTCCTTGTATATTTTGGAAAAGTGAGACAGGTTTTTGAAACCCACATCAAAGCAGGCTTCCGTCACTTTCCTTTTCCCGGACTTGATTAAATCGTGTGCAGCTTCCAACCGACGCTTGATAATCCATTTTTGCGGCGTCAGATCACTCACCTTGGCAAAGTCGCGCTTGAAGGTTGCCAAACTACGCCCGGTATAACGGGCAATCTCTTCTATGGAAAGGTCGAGCATGTAGTTTTCGTTCAGGTAGTCGAGAATGTCTATCTTCCACGGTTCCAAAAAATCGAACAACGAAGCATAGAGATGGCGGTCAGTATTCAGCAGTACATACATTCCTTCAATCATTTTCAATTTCAAAACTTCTTCCGAAGGCTTCTCATCCGCCTCGAAATAAGGGATAATGGACTCAAACAGGGATCGAATGTCCGGCCGATTATTGGGTAACACACGCAGGCTTACCTTTTCACGTTTCGTGTCCCATGGCAGTTGCCGATGGTCAAGTGTCCGGTAAAAATCCCTCAAAAAAGGTCTTGAAAATTTCAGTACAACCGAACGGTAAGGTTTCCCTTCCTCCACTTTTTTCTGTAACCACATCCGATTGTCGCGCCGCATAAAAGCGCACTCTCCGGGATGCAGCACCGTTTTCTTGCCACGTTCTTCTATTTCCAGTTCGCCGGAACACAGATAGATAAGTGTATGTTCCCTGTTTTCGTGGACACATTC
Organism: uncultured Paludibacteraceae bacterium; assembly: GCA_964449415.1. GTDB lineage: Bacteria > Bacteroidota > Bacteroidia > Bacteroidales > Paludibacteraceae > CALUNA01. The sequence goes on from CAYUYS010000031.1 coordinate 12,895, forward strand.
CTGATTATCGGTGAAATAACATGCTATCAGTACGTTTGAGCAATCGAATACTTCTAATCGTTCCATAGGTCAATGGTTATTTTGGTGCAAATGTAGCTTATCTGATTTGTATATTGTTTGCTGTAAGGCTCAAAATGCAAAAATGAGACCGCTGCAACACTTTATTACCGAAGTGTTGACAGCAGCGTTCCGATGCCGTTTTCTCGAGTGCGTAACTTGTGAACGTCAAGTCAGCGACAAGTGAATGTCAAGTCAGCGACAAGAGAATGTCAATCCGGCTCAGAGACAAGGTCGATGCGGCTCAGAGACAA
>CAYUYS010000032.1:0-13113 GCA_964449415.1 uncultured Paludibacteraceae bacterium
GCGTTGGCATACGCTTGCAGGGTGCGCGGCTCAATGATGACCTTCATGGAAGCCATGGACGCGTGAATGAAAGTAAGTTTGCCGTCAAGCCAAACGACAATGCCTACATGACTTAAGTCGAGGCCTTCTACTGATGTGCAAAAACATACAATGTCACCGGATTTTATCTCGGAAGCGTATTTTTCTATCTCCTCTTTTGGTATGTACCAGTAGTTGTGCGTATTGAGATGCGCTTCCATTTCCTTTATTTTGTCCAGCTCTGCTTCCGGAGCATCGGCCAGTTGTTTGTAACGACCGGCATTTTTACTCATAAAGGAAAATTTCTGATGTAAAGGAGTATGGGCAATTTCCCGGCTTACCTCCTTCAGCAAACCGTTCTTTTCGGCCTGCAACAGCCATTCGCTGGTGTAGTGAATGCGGCTTGCATAGCCATTTACCTCTCCGTTTCTATACCGAAGGTTCTGTATGTTTTGGCAAAATGCCTGATAGCTGGTATCATTGCTCTGCGCCGTAATTGCAAGGGCAAGGCACGATTCCACGTAGAGAATGCAATCTGTTTCGGTGAGTTTTACAATGAGCTTTTCCGGAACCTCTTCAAGTGTGCCGGCAACATAGGCTGTACCTTGTCGGAGCAATGCCGCCTTGAGCATGACATCTACAGTGGGCTGATCTTTTATCTTGACCAGTTCCCCCATGATACGGTTGTATTCGGCTCTTTCTTCGGGGCTTTGTGCCGAAGCGCAAACGGAAATCATTATGCCCGTAAAGGCTGAAAATGCTACGAAATATTTGACAATGTTTTTCATGTTTGAAAATTTTGGAGACGGGCAAAGGTACGATAATTTTACTTACTTGTTTGCATGAATATGGATTTTATGTATCTTTGCATTTGCCTTGAAAAAAAACGGTAGTAAAAACAGAAACGCAACAGCACATGAAGCTCGGATTGATAGGGTCGGTGACCGAAAGTATGGATAAGGTCTTTAAGGCGATGAGCAATAAGCGTGTTTATGAACGCGGAAACCGTGTTTATTACGAAGGTACCTTGTTGGGAGTTCCTGTTGTCGCAGTGTTTTCAGGTTGGGGCAAAGTGGCGGCTGCCGCAACGGCGACCAACCTGATTGTACAATACGGTGTCAGTCAAATTCTTTTTACGGGTATGGCGGGTGCTTTGTCTGCTGATTTGCTTGTTGGAGATGTGGTTGTGGCGCAACGCCTCTTTCAGCACGATATGGATGCTCGTCCGCTGATGCATCGTTTTGAAGTTCCTCTGACAGGGAAAACGTCGTTTGAGATAGCGGAGGAACAAGTGGCGTTGACACGTCAGGCCGTATATAACTTTCTGAAAAATGCCCGAGATTTTCGGGTTGCACTGGCAGAAAATTGCATAGAAAAGCCTCGCATACAGGTGGGTGATGTTGCTTCCGGCGATTTGTATCTCAGCACACAAGAAATGTGCAGGGCATTGAACCGAAACCTGCCCTCTGTGTTGTGCGCCGATATGGAAAGTGCCGCCATAGCACAAGTATGTGCCGATTATGAAGTGCCGTTGTGTGTGGCAATGGTTATCTTGAACGGTTTTGAGGAAGAGCACGCTGCCGTTGCGCGGGATTTTGTGGAAAGGCATGGCGCAGACTATTCTGTGGCCATTATCAGTGAATATGCCGCTTTGATGCGAACCAATGGATTGGTATGAGAAACATTGAAATAGAACGGAAATTTTTGTTGAAAAATGACTCCTGGCGTCAGATGATGGTAAGAGCCATGCGGATTGTACAAGGTTATCTCAGTCAGGACCCGGACCGCACGATACGTGTGCGTCGCAAAGACAAAGAGGCCTATCTGACAATCAAGAGCCGCCCGAATGACCGGGGTTGGAGCCGTTATGAATTCGAAAAGCGGATTTCCATGAAAGATGCGGAAGAGCTGTTTCAGTTGTGTCTGCCTTCCGTGATAGACAAAATCCGTTATCACGTACCCTGCGGTGATGTGTTGGTCGAAGTAGATGAATTTCTGGGCGATAACTACGGACTGATTTTGGCGGAAATAGAATTGACATCGGAAAACCAGTCATTTGAAAAGCCGGATTTCTTGGGAAAGGAAGTAACCGGCGACGCACGCTATTACAACGTCATGCTGGCACAACACCCTTACAAGAAGTGGAAAAAGGAAGACGAATCTCCCATAAAATAGCAACTATAATTTATCCATTACTTAAATTTTTATCATGAATATGACAGACACAGTTTTTTATTTAGTGCCGTTGGCGGCAGTGGTGGCTTTGGCATTGGCCTATTATTTCTTTAAAAAAATGATGGGCCAAGATGAGGGAACTCCGACAATGATACGCATAGCGCAATTTGTCCGTGAGGGTGCAATGTCTTACTTGAAGCAGCAATACAAAGTTGTTGCGGGTGTTTTTGTTGTTCTGGCGGTTATTTTTGCCGTTATGGCAATATTTGATTTGCAGAACCATTGGGTGCCTTTTGCCTTCCTGACCGGTGGTTTCTTTTCCGGTTTGGCCGGCTTTATCGGCATGAAGACGGCTACGTATGCATCGGCGCGTACAGCCAATGCGGCCCGTAAATCGCTGAATGCCGGTTTGCAGGTCGCCTTCCGCTCCGGCGCGGTGATGGGTCTGGTGGTTGTCGGGCTTGCCTTGTTGGATATTTCCGTTTGGTTTCTGATTCTGAATGCGTTTGTCGATGAAGCAGATACCGCCCATAAACTGATGGTGATCACGACCACCATGTTGACCTTCGGTATGGGCGCGAGCACGCAGGCACTTTTTGCGCGCGTGGGCGGCGGTATTTACACCAAGGCCGCCGATGTGGGAGCTGATTTGGTTGGCAAGGTGGAGGCGGGAATCCCGGAAGATGACCCGCGCAATCCGGCTACGATTGCCGACAACGTGGGCGACAATGTAGGCGATGTTGCCGGCATGGGCGCTGATTTGTACGAAAGTTATTGCGGTTCCATTTTGGCCACGGCGGCACTCGGGGCTTCCTGCTTTATGGCAAATCCGGACATGCAATTGAAAGCCGTTATGGCACCGATGCTGATTGCGGCTGTCGGCATATTTCTTTCCATAATAGGCATCTTTCTTGTAAAAACTCGGGAGGGCGCAAGCATGAAGCAGCTTATGGCAGCTTTGAACAGGGGCGTGAATGTCAGTTCGGTGCTGATTGCCGTTTGCACGTTTCTCATTCTGTCTTTGTTGGAGATACAAAACTGGGTAGGCCTTTCCTGTTCGGTGATTTGCGGCTTGTTGGCCGGTATCGTTATCGGCAAAGGGACGGAATACTATACATCGCATTCGTATCGTCCTACGCAAAAAGTGGCGGGCAGTGCGCAAACAGGTCCGGCCACCGTGATTATTTCCGGCTTGGGATTGGGCATGATTTCCAGTTGTATTCCGGTAATAGCCATTGCTTTGGCCATTCTGTTGAGCTACTTGTGTGCCATTAATTTCGATGTGGTAAACATGTTGTCGGCAGAAAACCTGAGTCTGGGCTTGTATGGTATCGGCATTGCCGCCGTGGGTATGCTTTCCACCTTGGGAATTACGTTGGCGACGGATGCTTACGGGCCGATTGCCGACAATGCCGGCGGAAATGCGGAAATGAGCGGTCTGGGAGCGGAAGTCCGTCAGCGCACGGATGCGCTGGATGCTTTGGGCAACACGACGGCCGCAACCGGCAAAGGTTTTGCCATCGGTTCTGCTGCCCTGACGGCTCTTGCCTTGCTGGCCTCGTATATTGAAGAAATAAAAATCGGACTGATTCGTTTGGGAGATACGGTTCTGGATATGCCCAATGGCAATGCCGTTCCTGTCTCGATGGCCTCGTTTGGCGATTTCATGGAATATTACCAGGTTAATTTGATGAACCCTAAAGTGCTGATTGGCATGTTTGTAGGTGCCATGATGGCCTTCCTGTTTTGCGGTCTGACCATGAATGCCGTAGGGCGTGCCGCCCAGAAAATGGTGGAGGAAGTGCGCCGCCAGTTCCGCGAAATTAAAGGAATCCTCACCGGCGAAGCAATACCGGACTATGCCCGTTGTGTGGCCATATCGACCAAAGGTGCACAGCGCGAAATGCTTTTCCCGTCGTTGCTGGCGATTATTGTTCCCATCGTCATCGGGTTGCTGTTGGGTGTGTCCGGTGTCATGGGATTGTTGGTTGGCGGTTTGGCGGCCGGATTTGTGTTGGCTATTTTTATGGCCAATGCCGGCGGTGCTTGGGACAATGCCAAGAAGTATATAGAAGAAGGTCATTTCGGAGGCAAGGGTAGCGATAATCACAAGGCGACGGTTGTCGGTGATACAGTTGGAGATCCATTCAAGGATACTTCCGGCCCGAGTTTGAATATCTTGATCAAACTCATGTCCATGGTATCCATTGTAATGGCCGGCCTGACCGTAGCCTGGAGCCTGTTCTGATGCGTTATTGGATGCAGCGTAAAGTCGCGCTACTTCGATTTTTCGGGGTAGCGTGATTTTTTACAGGCCGGGCAGCCATAAGTTGCCCATGCTCCTCCTTGCGTCCATCCATGATTTTTATCCGGTAGTTTTATGTTGCAGATATAACGAGTTTCGGAATAAATCGGTTACTTTTGCGGCCCGAAAAATGTGAGAATATGAATTTTACCAGATTTATCAAGGATTGGATGCTGATTTTTTCCATTATAGCAGGCATAGCCGGTTATTTTATTTATGTAAATATTCCGTTCCTGCAACCAACATACGAGATGGCGCGCCGGACAATCGGGATATTGCAGCCTCTGTTGATTTTTGCCATGTTGTTTCTGACTTTCTGCAAAGTAAACCCAAAGAAATTACACGTTTGCGGATGGCATGGGTGGCTTTTGGCCTTTCAGGTAAGTTTGTTTCTGCTTCTCACGGTTGTGCTCGTTTTGTTGCCCCAGAGTGGGTTGCGGGTGGTTCTGGAGGGAGCCATCATTTGTCTTATCTGTCCTACGGCTACTGCAGGCGCGGTGATTACCAAGAAATTGGGTGGTCGCGTGACGCATATTACCACATACACGATACTTATCAACATAGCGGTGGCTTTGTTGATTCCGGCGGTTGTGCCGCTGGTGCATCCCAATCCTTCCTTGAACGCATTCCATTCGGCTATGCTGATTCTTGGGAAAGTATTTCCTTTGTTGTTGCTCCCGTTGATAGCGGCTCTTCTGGTCAGGTATCTGTTCCCGCGTTTGCATTTCGTATTGTCTCATTACCACGATTTGTCGTTTTATCTGTGGGCGGTGGCTCTGGCCTTGGCCACGGCGGTTACGACACGCAGCATTGTCCACAGCGAAGTGGAATTGTCCACGGAATTATGGCTTGTGGCGGTGTCGTTGGTTTGTTGCGTGTTGCAGTTTTATGTCGGCCGCAAAATCGGTGCACGCTATCACGACGCGGTGGCGGCCGGCCAGTCGTTGGGACAGAAAAATACGATTCTGGCCATTTGGTTGGGATATACCTTTTTTACGCCGGTAACTTCTGTCGTAGGCGGCTTTTACAGTATCTGGCATAATGTGATAAATTCCTGGCAGTTGTATGAACATAAAAAAGCTGCACGAACAAAGGAAACCTGAAAATGCGACAAGGAAACGTTTGTTACGGCAGTTTTTTTACACAGTTGATGTTGCAGGCTTGCACAATCTGAAAAAAAACATTACTTTTGCAACCGCTTTTTTTGAATGGGGTAGCCAAGAAGCTCTGCCTGTCTTTCAGGCAACTCACCTCACCAATGTAATTTTAATTTCATTTTTAATATGTACGCAGTAGTAGAAATTTTGGGACAGCAATTCAAGGCAGAAGCCGGCAAGAAATTGTTCGTTCACAGAATGGAAGAAGCCGAAAGAGGCTCGCAAGTGGAATTTGAAAAAGTCCTGTTGCTTGATAACGAAGGTGTTATCACGGTAGGCGCACCCACCGTAGAAGGGGCAAAAATTGTATGTGAAGTGCTCTCGCACGTACGCGGTGACAAAGTGATTGTTTTCCACAAAAAACGTCGCAAAGGTTACAAAAAACGCAACGGCCACCGTCAGAACTTCACGGAAATTTTAGTAAAAGAAATAGTAGCTTAACCGATTAAAAAGAAAAGAAAATGGCACATAAAAAAGGTGTTGGTAGTTCCAAGAACGGTCGTGAATCGGAAAGTAAGCGACTCGGAGTGAAAATCTTTGGCGGACAGTTCGCCAAAGCCGGAAATATTATTGTACGTCAGCGCGGTACGGTACATCATGTGGGCGAAAATATCGGTATGGGCAAAGACCATACGTTGTTCGCTCTGGTGGATGGTATCGTTGAATTTAGAAAAAGAAAAGACAACAAGTCTTTCGTTTCTATCAAACCGATAGCGGAAGCCAATTAAGTTTTAGCATCCTGTGCGTGGAGTAGTCAACCTACTCGCTTGAGAGGCTTGTCTGATAAAGTTATGGAATCTCCTGTTGTTTTGCGGCATCGTAAAAGGCAGGAGATTTTGTTGATTATAAACTTAGAAAACAAAGAATTATGCTGACGATTAAATACGTTACGGAGCATACGGAAGAAGCCATAGCACGGCTTGCCAAGAAACATTTTGATGGACGGGAGTTGTTGAACCGCGTAGTGGAATTGAACAATTTGCGCAAAAGTACCCAAATGGAACTGGACACGGCCTCTGCCACGATGAACCGTTTGTCGAAGGAAATAGGCCGGCTATTTAAGGAAGGCAAAAAAGCCGAGGCTGATGAAGCCAAAGCCAAGACCGGCGAACTGAAACATAACATCAAGGTTTTGAATGACCGGCTGACTTCCGTTGAACAACAGCTGACGGAAATCCTGTTGCAGGTGCCCAATGTGCCTTGCGACGCAGTTCCTGAAGGTGCCGGGGCGCAGGACAATGTGGTGGAAAAGCAGGGAGGAACAATGACCGACCTGCCCGAAAATCCGTTGCCACACTGGGAACTGGCCAAAAAATACGATCTGATTGATTTTGACCTGGGTGTGAAAATCACGGGAGCCGGTTTTCCCCTGTATAAAGGCAAAGGAGCACAGTTGCAGCGTGCCTTGATTAATTTCTTCCTCGATGAGGCGCGTGCTGCCGGTTATCTGGAAGTTATGCCGCCTACGGTTGTTAATGCGGCTTCCGGCTACGGAACGGGGCAGTTGCCCGACAAGGAAGGGCAGATGTATCATTGCGAGGCGGATGACTTGTATCTGATTCCGACAGCCGAAGTTCCGGTTACGAATATTTATCGCGATGTGATTCTGGAAGAAAAATCGCTTCCAATCAAGAATTGCGCCTATACGCAATGTTTCCGTCGCGAGGCCGGTTCGTACGGCAAGGATGTGCGCGGTCTGAACCGCCTGCATGAGTTTTCGAAAGTGGAGATTGTGCGCATTGATACACCGGAACATTCGTATGAATCGTTGAAGGAAATGTTGGCACATGTGGAAGGTCTGGTGCAGAAACTGGAACTTCCGTATCGGATATTACGCCTTTGCGGCGGTGACATGAGTTTCACGTCGGCCCTTTGTTTCGATTTTGAGGTGTATTCCGAAGCCCAAAAATGCTGGCTGGAGGTTAGCTCGGTTTCCAATTTCGAGAGCTATCAGGCCAACCGGCTGAAATGCCGCTATCGGAGTGCGGACAAGAAAATACAACTTTGCCACACCCTGAACGGAAGCGCTTTGGCCTTGCCGCGCATTGTGGCGGCCTTGCTCGAAAACAACCAGACCGAAAAAGGCATCCGGATTCCGGCCGCTTTGGTTCCTTACACCCAATTTGAATGGATTGACTAAAATCAGTGCGGAGACACGAGGAACAGACCGAACAAGCTGATTCCGAAGGTCTTTGCCTGCATGTAATAAAAAATAAGGCTATAAAATATGCCTATCAGCATGATGAATTTGCAAAGTGTTGAGGCGTTTTTATAGTCTTTTTTGTTTTTCGCCGTGGCAACAAAACCGATTAGAATGGCCAGCGGAAGCAGCAAACCGAAAATCAGATAACGTGTGGAAATGCCTTTTTCGGCAAATGGGAGCAGGACGAAATTGGCATAGCATAACAGCCCGGCAGTCAGCGCAATAAGTCCGTAAAGGATGATTTTTGTTTTCTTGAATCCTAATTTGACAGGCAGGGTGTGGCATTCCAGTTCGCGGTCGCCCTGTTCATCTTCCATGTCTTTGATGATTTCGCGAATCAATGTGGTCAGGAATGCGAACAGTGCAAAGCCTCCTGTCCATGCATATATTTGCCTGATCATAGGGAACGGAGCTTGATATATAAGCGTGTCGTATTGGTGCTCCAGTATGCTGATGTTAGCAATGGCGACAGCCAGAACGGACAGGAATGCGTTGAAGGCCACAATGATATTGCCGATAAAAAACAGGCGTTTGTAACTGGCCGAATAAAACCACAGCAGTCCGGGTACGAACAGCGCCAACATGCCGATGGTAACGCTTTGTACCGATACGGCCAGGACGATGCCGCATATTGCGCCGATGACTGTGAACAGCTGATGGTAAAGCATGGCCATTCTCCTGTCCATGCTGCGTCCGACAATGCGCGTTTCCGGCTTGTTGATTTCGTCTATCTTGACATCGAAATAATCGTTGATGGCATAGCCGCCGGCTGTTATCAGCATGGTAGCGGCAATCAGGAGTGTCAGTTGCAGGGTATTTAATCCTTGCGCGAAGCCACAAGTAATCAGAATCGGATCAACGATGGAACGCTGCATCAAATAGAGCATGACAGCGATGAACAACAGGTTTTTCCAGCGGATGAGTCGTAAAACGTCCATTTTATTTTCTGCGTGTTTGGTTTTTAATTTTGATTATTTTACCTTTCCATGCCGGTATGGAGATGGCGAAGGGCTTGTCTGAGGCCAGCGTTTGTTTCTCAATGATTTCGGTTGGGTCAAGCAAGTTTTCAAACATGTATGTCTGGTTTTCCTTCAGGCCGACATATTCGAATGCTTCTTTGGGTATATTGACTTGCAAGTCCATTTTTTTGTCATCGAAATTCAGAACTATGAGCAAGATGTCATTTTTCAGGTTACGGAAATAAGCGAACTGTTCATGCGGATTGTAGTGCGGATTCTGAAAGTTGGCATATTCCAGGTCGTACATGCTGCCTTCGCGAATGGCTTTTTCCGACATGCACAAAGTCAGCAATTTTTTGTAGAATGCTTGCAGATTCAATTGGTCTTCAGTGAGTTGCGCGCCATCAAATTTGCCTTGGTTGGCCCAAGCCCGGATGGTCTTGACAGACCAATAATCATAAATGGTGGTTCGCCCATCCATGCCGCTGAATCCTTCCATGTCCATACCCAACTCGCCCAATTCCTGTCCGGCATATATCATCACAGGCCCTTGGGTCAAGGTGGCAGCCACAATCATGGCAGGTTGGGCATACATGCCGTTTCCGGCGAAAAATCCGGATGCTATGCGTTGCTCGTCGTGGTTTTCAAGGAAATACAGCATGTTGTTTTCAATGCCTCTTGTGGCTTGCCAGCAAGCGGTGATGTCATAAACAGGCGTGTTCCTGCTTGTGGCGCTACGGAGCGTGTCGTACAGGCCTACTTTGTCGTACAGATAATCAAACTTGCCGTTGAAAATATAATTGCGGTATTCGCACGGATTGTATATTTCGGCAATGAATAGGATATCCGGATATTGTGCTTTGACACACGGGATTACCCAGCCCCAGAACTCCACAGGCACCATTTCTGCCATGTCGCAGCGGAAACCGTCAACGCCTTTGCCGGCCCAGAACAACAATATATCTCTCATTTTCAGCCATGTGTCCGGGATGGGATCAAACTGTTTCTGCCTGTCGCCCTGATAAAATACGCCGTAATTCAGCTTTACGGTTTCGTACCAGTCGTTTGCAGTCGGATGTGCCGTAAACTGGTCGTTTCCGGTCACTTTGGCAGGAAATTCACGATAATCCTGTATATCGAAGTTTGGCGCGAATGCTTCGTCCGGGATATAATAAAAGTTGTTAAGCGGCGAAAAGGCCCATTGCGTATTGTCCGTTTCTCCGAGATCCTCGACGTTTGTCGGTTTTGCATCCGAACGGTACTCGCGGGCCACGTGGTTGGGAACAAAATCAATAATTGCTTTCAGCTTTGCCTTGTGGGTGCGGGCCAACAGATTCTCGAATTCGGCCATGCGGTTTGGAACGTCTTCAGCAAGGTCAGGATCCACATCATAATAATCTTTTATGGCGTATGGCGAGCCGGCTTTCCCTTTTACGATGGCCGGATGGTCTTTTCGAATGCCGTATTCGGAATAATCCGTTTGCGTTGCATGCTCAATAACACCGGTATACCATACATGCGTCGCCCCCAACTCCCTAATGGCTTTCAATGCTTTCGGTGTAAAACTGTTGAATTTCCCGCAGCCGTTCTGCTTGATGTCTCCGTTGGGAACAAGCGACTCGTTGTAATTTCCGAACAATCGCGGAAGAACCTGATATATAACAAATTTCGCCATAATCTTATGAAAATCAAATACTTGAATTGTCTGTCTGTAAATTTTATTCCAAATGCAAAGATAGCTTTTTTTGTTTATACGCAGCGTTGCTTTTGGCCTATCCGCCAACTTATTTAGAATTAATTTGTACCTTTGTGGCAATTTTTAGTATAAACACGAAGGGAGACAAAACGTATGGGATTTTTGAACAAGCTTTTTTCCAAAGAGAAGAAAGAAATTCTTGATCAAGGGTTGGAAAAGACCAAAGAAAGTGTGTTTGGTAAAATATCGCGTGCCATTGCCGGCAAATCGAAGGTGGACGACGAAGTGCTTGACAACCTGGAGGAGGCCTTGGTTTCATCGGATGTGGGTGTCGAGACAACTTTGCGCATAATAGAGCGCATCGAATCGCGTGTGGCACGTGATAAGTATCTGGATACAACGGAGTTGAATAAAATTCTGAAAGAAGAAACTTCGGCTTTGTTGGCCGAAAACAACGTGCAGAACGTCACGGATTTCGATGAGGAATTGCCTGCCAAACCGTATGTCATTATGGTGGTCGGGGTCAATGGCGTAGGGAAAACGACGACCATTGGCAAATTGGCGCATTTATACACACAGGCCGGCAAAAAAGTATATTTGGGCGCGGCCGATACGTTCCGTGCAGCCGCCATCGACCAGTTGGCTGTATGGGGCGAACGGACGGGAGTTCCCGTCATCAAGCAGCAGATGGGGGCCGATCCGGCTTCCGTTGCCTATGATACCTTGGCGTCGGCCAAGGCCAACAATGCCGATGTGGTGATTATCGATACGGCCGGGCGTCTGCACAACAAGGTGAATTTGATGAACGAGCTGACCAAAATCAAAAATGTCATGCGCAAAATTGTGCCCGATGCCCCGCACGATGTCATGCTTGTGCTGGATGGTTCTACCGGACAAAATGCCTACGAGCAGGCAAAACAGTTTACGAAAGCAACGCAGGTAACGTCGCTGGCCATCACAAAGCTGGATGGCACAGCCAAAGGCGGCGTTGTCATAGGCATATCCGACCAGTTCAAAATCCCGGTGAAATACATAGGCTTGGGTGAGAAAATCGACCAGTTGCAAGTGTTTGACAAGGAGGCATTTGTGGAATCGTTGTTGGGGATTGACTGATTTGTCACGGACAGCCATGGACAATACATATTTTTTACGACTTGTTGATTGATTAACATTTTGTTTTCAAAAAATGTTGTATATTTGCCGGCTGAAAAAATCAAATGAATATTTAACTTATTTAGGAGGACCCGAGTAATAGCTAAGCAATTAGTATTCAGAGCAAGACAACCCCAGATTCGGCAAAAGGAAATGCCGAATCGGATAAACGAGCAAATCAAAGATGTAGCAGAAGTTCGTTTGGTTGGAGACAATGTTGAACAAGGTGTGTATCCAATTGCGGAAGCATTGCGTATTGCAGATATGCAAGAATTGGATCTGGTTGAAATTTCACCGAAGGCGGTTCCTCCTGTATGCCGGATTGTTGATTATCAGAAATACCTGTATCAACAGAAAAAGCGCGAAAAAGAGCAGAAGGCAAAATCGGCCAAGGTCGTGACCAAGGAGATACGTTTCGGGCCTCAGACCGACGACCATGATTATAATTTCAAGCTGAAGCACGCGCAAGAATTCTTGAAGGAAGGTTCCAAAGTAAAGGCGTATGTGTTTTTCAAGGGGCGTTCCATTATGTTTAAAGAACAAGGCGAAATCCTGTTGTTGCGTTTTGCCAATGATTTGGAAGAGTTTGCCAAGGTAGAACAACTGCCGAAGCTGGAAGGCAAAAAGATGTTCCTGTTCCTTGCTCCCAAAAAGACGAAATGATTTGCCGACAATGTGTAAGACACTAATTTAAAACAAAGTAATATGCCAAAAATGAAAACTAACTCCGGTGCCAAAAAGAGGTTCGCCCTTACCGGATCAGGAAAGATTAAAAGAAAACATGCTTTTAAAAGTCACATTTTGACCAAGAAAACCAAAAAGCAGAAACGCAATCTGACACATTTTGCGATTCTTGATAAAACCAATGCAAAAAGCGTAAAGGAATTGCTCTGCATCCGTTAATTTCAAAACAAAACTCTTAAAAGCAGTATCTTAGTTAGAAACCGAGTGTTTAGCATCAAGATTGCAATTATGCAACGCTAACTCTCAAAATTCATTTTAGTTATGCCAAGATCAGTAAATCACGTTGCTTCACGTAAAAGAAGAAAAAGAATTTTGAGCCTTACCAGAGGCTATTTTGGTGGTCGTCGCAATGTCTGGACCGTTGCCAAAAATACTTGGGAAAAAGGTTTGCAATACGCTTACCGTGACCGTAAAACCAAAAAGCGTAATTTCCGTGCTTTGTGGATACAGCGTATCAATGCAGCTGCCCGTCTGGAGGGTTATTCCTATTCTCAGTTGATGGGTGCATTGCACAAAGCAGGCATTGAAATAAACCGCAAGGTGCTTGCCGATTTGGCCATGAACCATCCCGAGGCATTCAGAGCCATTGTGGAAAAAGCCAAGAACGCTTGAGAAGATATTTTCCCTAGTAACTTTCAAGGGAAATAAGACAGACAGTTCAGCAAGGGTAATCAATCTTGTTGAACTGTCTGTTTTTTGTGTGG